>DUSX01000027.1 GCA_012842395.1 Bacillota bacterium | reverse complement strand
CGCCCGGGGTCCTCGTGGACGTCGGCTGCGCGACCGGCTTTGCCCTGCGCGCCGCACGCGACCGGGGTTGGGACTGCCTGGGCATAGACGTGTCGGAGTTCGCGGTCAACTTCGCGAGGGAGCACTATGGGCTCAACGTCGTCAAGGGCACGCTCCGCGAAGCCGCTATACCGTCCGAAAGCGTGGACGCGCTCACCATGTGGGACCTCCTCGAGCATGTCCCTTCCCCAAGGCAGGAGTGCGTGGAGGCGAATCGCGTCCTCAAGCCCGGCGGAGTCCTCGCGCTCGCCACCCCGGACGCGGACTGCCCGTGCCCGTCTCCCGAAACCTGCGACCCGGCAAAGGCCGCCTTCTGGCAGGCCAAGCCCCCGGAACACATTCACTACTTCAGCCCGGCGACCATCTCGCGCCTTCTCGCAGAAACGGGCTTCTACGTGGTGAACCTTACGTCGTATGGTCCGGGCGACTGCCGCCTGGGGGCCATGGAAGTATACGCCCTGAAAGTGCGCGCGCTTCCGGGGCAGAAAGACGAACGATAACGGTGCGGGAGCAAGGGAGCAGCTCCGTGCGAGCAGGAATGTAGCAGAGGCGTTGCCACGTAAGTGAGGCCCGAATATCTCACGGCCGGGGTCGTCTAATCTGATTGGATGGCAACATCTGGGGATAGACGGGGACAGCGGTGCCGGGACGGCGCGCTGGCGGTCGGGTGGAGCCCTGATCGCAGGACGGCGCGACTGGGAGCGGGGCAGCACAGCGACGGCAGCGCGATTCTGCACCGTCCCGAGGAGTGGCGCAGCGGCGCACGGCACAATGCGGCGCGGAACCGTGCGGCGCAGCACAACAACGGGGCGCCCGGCACGGATGACCCGTGCAGATAAGGAGGGAATGGAGTTGGGCCTTCAGCAGCTCGGTAACGTCCCGGGTCGTCCCAGGGGAAGGGGACGGGCGGCCGGCGCGGTCGCAATACGCACGGTAGGCCTAACCCGGGTCTTCGGGCGTCACAAGGCCGTGGACTCGGTTAACCTCGAAATCAAGACGGGCGAGGTGTTCGGCTTCCTCGGTCCGAACGGAGCGGGCAAGACCACGACGATCAATATGATCCTCGGCCTCATCCGCCCGACGGCCGGCCGCGTCGAGATCCTGGGGCAGAAGGCTGAGTGGGCGTGTCCCGCGCTGCGGCGTCACGTAGGCTCGCTCCTCGACGGTATGCGGTTCTATCCGTATCTCTCCGGCCGCGACAACCTGCGCCTTTTCGCGGCAGCCCTGGGCAGCGTCGCGCCGCGCAGGATCGATGAGGTCCTCGAGCTCGTGGGGCTTGCGGCACGTGCGACTGACAGGGTGCGGGGCTATTCCCACGGGATGCTCCGGCGCCTCGGGCTCGCGCTCGCGTTGCTACGCGACCCGGTGGTACTGGTCCTCGACGAGCCCGCGAACGGACTCGACCCGGCCGGGATCAAGGAGATGCGCGACCTCATGAAGGCCCTCGCGGCGCAGGGCAAGGCGGTGTTCCTCTCAAGCCACCTGCTCCATGAGGTTGAGCTGATATGCGACAAGGTCGCGATCCTGCGGCGTGGGGTCGTGCTTGCCCAGGGACGAGTCGACGAGCTTCTCTGCGCGGCCCCTGCCCTGGAAATCGCCGTGGACCGCCCCGATGAGGCAGAGCGGATCTTGCTGCTGGAGGTCGGTGTCCAGGCAGGCACCGCCGCCAGCGACGCGGCGACTAGAAGCGGTGAGAGCGGCAAGAGCAGCAGCGGCCTTGGCGAGAGCCGCTTGGGTGCCGGGGTCGATGGGACGAGTGCGAGGGGTGCTGAGTGTGTCGGCGAGACCAGCGGCGAACGGCCGACGCCGCGCGTGCGCAGCGTCCGACGCGAGGGAGAGCGGATCATAGTTGAATATGAGCCATGCAACCGCCCCGGGCCGTCCCTGGGCGGAGCGGCAGCCCCGTCCGTCGGCCTGCATGGGCAAGCGGGCCGCAGCGGCGGGAGGGGCGATCCCGAGGGCCTTTTCGCGTACCGGGCCGTGGCGAGCCATCTCAATGCCAAGCTCGCCGCGCATAACCTGTTTGCTTACGAGATCAGGCCACGCCGCGCGGTCCTGGAGGATGTGTTCTTCGACGTGCTAGCAGAGGGCCACGAGGGGGAGAACGACAGCGCACGGGCAGTAGATGACGAGGCCGGGGCTCATGGCAGCAGTGGCCGCGGCGGCACCGTCAGCGAAGGGGAGCGTGCTGCCGGGCGGACGCGCTGCGCGACGGCACGGAACGACATGAAACGAGGTGAACGGCTGTGAGGTGGCTTGCCGTTGAGGTTTTCAAGCTGAGGCGGATGCGCGTCACCTGGGTGCTCCTGCTGATCATGGTGGCTTTCGAAGCCCTCATGATCGCAGCAATGGCCTACTGGGTAGAAACCTCGCCGGACGCGCGCAAGATCGCGGCCGAGGAACGGGAGCAGGCCGTCGCGGCCACGTCGTTCCCAGGGTCTATCCCGTCCACGCTCAGCTTCATCGCCTCGCTCGGGCCGCTGTTCGCCATCATCCTCGCCGCGCGGCTGGCAGGTGACGAGTATGCTTGGGGAACCGCAAAGCAGCTCGTGTCCATGGGCATGGGCAGGCAGGCTTACGTCGCGTCAAAGCTCGCGGGCGCGACGGCAGGATGCCTGTTCCTCCTAGCGGGCGGGCTCCTCGGCGGAGCCGTGGTATCGCTGATAGTCACCGCAGCCCTCGGGCGCGCGGCTGACCTCGACGCGCTCACGTTGAGTTTCCTCGCGCAGGTGGCCCAAGGGGCCGGCATCGCTTGGTTCGTTCTCGTGCTGTACTCCGCGCTCACCGTGTGCGTGGCCGGGGCAGCGCGATCGTCTGCCACCGCGACCGCCATCTGCATCCTGGTCTTCCTGCTCGAAGGCAGCCTGGTGGGCTCGCTCGCCACTCGGTTCGCCGCCGTAGCAAAGATAGCACCTTACACCATTGGGTACAACGTGAACAGGCTCGCGGCAGTGATCGAGCGCGGAGGCTTTTCCCAAGCAGCAGAGGCTACCCAGGCGCAAGGACAGGCGGCCGTGACGTCCGCGGCGTCGGCCGCAGGGGTCGCAGGCGCGTTCGTGGTGCTCGGCGTGTGGCTCGCCGTGTTCGTCTTGTGCTCGTTCCGGATCTTCAGCCGACAGGAGCTCGGCACGGACTAAGTATGGTGCTGTGGTTTTCGTCTCCTTTCTTGACGGCGCCACGGTTGCCGGTGCTTGCACGACGAGGCGTGCAGGATCGGGCTCCCCCGCGCGCCAAATCCGAGCGAGGCGCGCCGCAAGCGCCCCGTCCCCGGAGGGCAACGCCGGCAACCTTGGCCATGGCCCCCCGCGCCCACAAGTAGCGCGGACTCCTGGCGGAGCCTGTTGGATTTCCCCAGTAACTGCCGATCCGCGCAACCCCAGCAACGGTGTTTCGCGGGCTTCAGCGGGGCCGGGATGGCATGTGGACAAGTCGAGCATCCAGCGAAATGCGGGGAAGGCAGAGGAAGGATGGAAGGAGGTCGGGGGAGGAGGAGGCTCGCCACAGAACGTCGAAGATTTAAGTTAGGGGTCGAACATCCGGCTTACGAACGGCGCGGAACTTCTGCCCGCTTGCGACCCCCGGGCATTCGGAGGCCCGGGAGTCCGCGGGGCGGGGAATGGCGCAGGAACCCTATCCCAGGAGGCTCGTAGCTAGTGCGCGGCCGGCGCGCCGCCGGCCCTAAGTATGGCGCCATAAGTTTTCGTCTCCTTTCTTGACGGCGTTAGGGTTGCCGGTGCTTGCACGACGGGGCGTGGAGAATTCGGCTGTCTTAAGCGCCGAATTCGAACGAGGCGCGCCGCAAGCGCGCCGTCCCCGGAGGGCAACACCGGCAACCCTGGGCAGGACCGCCCCGCCGAAATGTAGCGCGAACTTTTGGCGACACACTTAGGTAGGGCTCGCGCCCCGGGAAGCCTCACCGGTGCCAAGGTGAAAGCAGGTCGGTCGCGTCGCTGGGGGTGAAAGAGCTGGAGCTGGTAACCGTCATCACGGCCGACATAATCCGGTCCAGGGGGGCCGGCGATCTCCTCGCTGCCCTGCCGAGCAAGGTCGCAGCGATCACCCATCCCCTCCTGATGACAACGTTCTCGCTGTCTCGCGGCGATGAGATTCAAGCAGTCTGCCGCGGGCCGCTTCAAGCACCCGAGCTGGTGCGGCAGCTCAGGTTCGCATGCCTGCCGCTGCGGCTCCGGATAGGGGTCGGGGTCGGCGAGATTGAAAGCAGCGAGCCCGGCATGCCCGGCGTGGCGGGCGCGCGTGACGGCTCCATCACCTCGTGGGACATGAATGGCTCCGCGTTCACGCGGGCCCGCGAGGCGCTGGAGTCCCTCGGCAAGGGCACCGTGCCACGCACCGCGGCGCGCTGCGGCGACCCGCTGCTCGATGAGGCGGCCAACGCTATCTGGGCTCTCAGCGACGCTATTCAGCGACGGTGGACCCGCGCGCAGTGGGAGGCCATTGACCGCTACGAGCGGCTCGGCACGTACGAGGCCGCAGGCAGGGCGCTCGGGATCGCCCTGCAGAACGTCCAGAAGCGGTGCAAGGCCGCGAGCTGGCCTGCCGTGAGACAGGGCGAGGAGGCGCTCCGGCGACTCGGTCAAGTGGCGTATGCCAAGCAATAGTTCACCTGCGCGAGGGCGAACCGGCGCGTTTCATCCCGGGCGGGGTTAAGCGGGTTAAAGGGGTTGATGTGCGTGACGTTCCTGCTCCTGGGCCTCCTCGCCCATGTGATCGCCGACTTCATGCTTCAGCCGAGCGACATGGTTGAGCGAAAGGAAAGGCGCAGGATCAGCGGATACCTGCGCCACGGCATGGTCGTGCTTGCGTGTGCGGCCGTCGCCTTCCACCCGTACGGCTTGGCCACGGCGGTCTTTCTGGCCGCGGCGGTAGCCGCCGCTCACACCATCATAGATTGGTGCAAGAACGCTGCTGACCGCGGCGCCTCCCCAGGACGCGCGTTAGGCCTCTTTGTGGCCGACCAGTGCGCGCACGTGGCCGTGCTGCTTGCCGTGCTGGAGCTCACGCCTGCGCGCATGATGCGCCCTTCCGAAAAGGTAGTGTGGTTCTATAAGGGCCTGCTCCTCCCCAAGACAGTGGCGGCCCTCGGCGCCGCAGGGCAAGCCGTCGCCATATCGCTTGACCGCGTGCTGATCGTGGCGATCGCGTACGTCGTCGCCGTGTTGGCGGGGGCGGTCTTCGTGCGGCGCGTGCTCGACGCGTTCTCCATCGGCGTGGAGCCACGCCTCGCCACGAGCGCCGGCCGCTACATCGGCATGGTGGAGAGGGCTCTCATGCTCACGCTCGTGCTCGTGGACGCCCTCCCGTCGATAGCGTTCGTGCTCACGGCGAAGTCGCTCGCGCGCTTCCAGGAGCTCAACGACATGAGGTTCGCGGAGTACTACCTCGTGGGCACGCTCACGAGCGCGTGCATCGCCCTCGCTGTAGGCATTGTTACGAAGGCGCTCATACCGGCGCTCTAGTCTCCGTGTACCTCCGTACCGCTGCGAGCTTTGGCTCCGCTTGCGCGCTATTGTGATGCTCGGCAGCAAGCCAAACGCCCGCGCGATCGGCGGGGGCGCCAGGATGTGACGGGATGTCCTAACAACTGGAGGGGAATCGTCCAGCCGGCCAGCGGGCTGCTACCGCCCGGTCTGGACCTCCCAAGCACTGCGACTGACTCGGCCGGCGCGGCGTGGCCTGCATCCCTGTCCGTGCGCTCGGCGTTGCTATTGGGAGGCGGAGACTCCGAGGTAAGCCTCGCGCACCGCTGGATCGTTGGCGAGATCCGCCGCATCGCCCTCCGCCGTAACGCGCCCGGTCTCCACGACATAGCCCCGGTGTGCCACGCTCAGGGCAACATTGGTGTTTTGCTCCGCCAGGAGCACGGCGATGCCGAGTTCGTGGAGCTGCCGCACGATGTCCGCCACCCGGTCCACCATCACGGGCGCGAGACCGAGCATGGGCTCGTCCAGCATCATCAGTTTGGGGCGGCTCATGAGGCCCCGGCCTATGGCGAGCATCTGTTGCTCTCCGCCTGACAGCGTGCCCGCGAGCTGCGATCGGCGCTCCCCCAGGACCGGGAAGTACCCATAGATCCGCTCTATATCCGCTTCGACCTCCCGGTCATTTCGGGTGAAAGCCCCTAGGATGAGGTTTTCTCTGACGGTGAGATCGGGGAAAACGCGGCGTCCCTCTGGCACGTGAGCGATCCCGGCTTTGACTATCTCGTGGGCCGAAAGCCCGTCGATTTTTCGGCCCAGGAAGACGATGCCGCCGCCCGCAGGCCTCACCAAGCCGGAGATGGCCTTCAGAAGGGTGCTCTTCCCGGCGCCGTTCGCGCCCACAAGGGCTACGATCTCCCCTTCCCGCACCGTCAGGCTCAACCTGTCTAGGGCCCGCACGCGTCCGTAATTCACAGTGAGATCGCGAATCTCAAGCATTGGCGCCTCTCCTCCCAAGATACACCTCGATCACGCGCGGATCTCGAGCTACCTGTGCCGGTGGGCCCTCGGCTATCTTGCGCCCGTGCTCGATGACGTGCAGGAAGTCGCACACACCCATCACGAGGCGCATGTTATGCTCCACGAGAAGCACGGTCACGCCCAGACCTCGCAGCCGCTCGATGGTTTCGGTGAGCCGCTGGGCCTCCTCGGGATTCATGCCTGCCGCGGGCTCGTCGAGGAGCAGCAGCCGCGGCTTCACCGCCAGCGCCAGGGCGATCTCGAGCTTCCGCTGTTCCCCGTACGGCAGGCTGGCCGCGGTCTGTTCCGCGCGGTCCCGAAGCTCAAGGAGATCAAGGATCTCGTCGACCTGCCTCTCGATGGATACAGAGCGCCGGGGCAGGCTCGCGAGCACTTTCCATAGAGTGTCGGGCAGCCTTAGGTGCATGGCTGTCCATATATTCTCGCGAACGGTGAGGTCCGGAAAGAGGCTCGTATGCTGAAAGGTTCGAACCATGCCCAGCGCAGCGAGCTGGTGTGGTTTGCGCCGCGTGACGTCCTGTCCTGCGAAGACCACGCGCCCGCCGCTCGGCACAAGGAAACCGGTGAGCGCGTTAAATATGGTCGTCTTCCCCGCTCCGTTGGGACCTATCAACCCGGTGACGCTTCCCTCCGGAACGGAGAAGCTGACGTCGTCGACTGCGACTAGGCCTCCGAACCTGACTGTCAAGCCGGTTACCTGGAGAAGCTGGCTAGGCAAGTTGCTCGCCCCCTCGTTTGCGGAGCGCGGCGCGGGCCAGACCCACCACTCCCGACGGCGCGTAAATGATGGTCAGCAGGAGTATGAGCCCGAATATCACGAGGCGGAAGTTGTCGGCCACTCGCAGGACCTCGGGGAGGAGAGTTACGAGCACGGCCCCGAGGATGGGCCCGATGAGCGTCCCTTCCCCGCCAATGATCACCATCGTTACGACGTTTAGGGTGATATAGGACTCTAGCGCCTTCGGGCTGATGAAATTGGTGTAGTGAGCGTTGAAGGCGCCGGCGACACCCGCGAGGACTGTCCCCAAAACAAAGGCGAGGAGCTTGAAACGGAAAGTGTCGATACCTACGGCTTCGGCCAGGTCGAAGTTCTGGCGCATGGCCACGAACGCCCTCCCTATCCGGGAGCTCGCCAAGCGCCAGGTAAGATACATCGTGAGGGCCAGCAGCGCGAGGGCCACGTAATAGTACGGCCGCTCGTCGCGGAAAACAAAACCGGCGAAGGCCAGAGGCGGAACGCCGGGTATGCCCATGGGCCCTTTGGTGAGAGACGTCCAGTTAGTCGCGACCAGTTGCAGGATGGCACCCAAGCCGAGGGTGGCTATGGCGAAATACGGGCCGCGAAGGCGCAGGGTCGGAAAGCCAACGGCCACCCCGAAGATGCCCGCGACGATCCCCCCGCCCAGGAGGGTGGCCCACGACGGAAATCCCAGGTTCAACGAGAGAAGGGCGGCCGTGTAACCGCCGATCCCGAAGAACGCCGCGTGCCCCAACGATTTCTCCCCCACGTAGCCGAGGATGAAGTTAAGAGAAAGCGCCAGGACAGCGTTGATCATCATGGCGATGCCGGTGTGTAGGTAATACGGGTTAGCAACACCTAGCGGCAACGCCACGGCGACGACTGCGATCGCCAGGATAGCGACGATGTGGGAAAGCTTCATGACGTTTCACCCTCGTTTCTGCCTCAACTGCCTCGAGTTCATTCCTGAACCCCGGTCCGCGTCAGGGTCCGGGCGCAACGCCCTCCCCTCGTCTCCTCGGCCTTGGCTACGCGCGCCTCATCCTGCGGCCCAACAGGCCCTCGGGCCGGAAGAGAAGCACCAACACCATGAGCGCGTAGCCGATGGCGTCCTTGTAGGCTGCGGAGATGAACCCCGCGCCCAGCGCCTCGGCCACGCCCAGCACCAGGCCGCCGAGGATCGCACCGGGGATGTTCCCGAGCCCGCCCAGGATCACCACGGATAGCCCCTTAAGGAGAGCCATGCGCCCCATGAACGGGTCGACCGTGGCCTTCGGTGCCACGAGCGCCCCGGCGAGCCCCGCGAGCGCAGCGGAGAGGCCGAACGTCAGAATGTAAACGCGATCTATATCGATGCCCATCAAGGCAGCGGTCTGCCGGTCTCGCGCCACGGCCCGCATGGCGAGCCCGTATTTCCCGCGCTTGATGAACACGGTAAGCAGCAAGGTTGCAAGGCCGGCCACGACTGCGATGAGGATATCCTGCTTTGTAATCACGAGCCCCGCCAGGACGATAGGCTCGTAAGCGTAAGGGGAGCTGAGGAGGTACGGGTCCGGACCGAACACCGCAAGCGCGCCGTTCTGGACGACGAGTGAGACGGCCAGGGTGGCGAGGAACGGGGCCCAGATGGATGCACGGCGGTTCCTTAGTGGCCGCAGGACCAAGCGGTCTGTCATCACTCCGGCTATGGCCATCGCCACGAGAGCAACCGCTATCCCGCCGAGATAGCCGACCCGTTCAGCTGCGAGATATGTGAAGAACGCACCGAGCATGTACAGCTCCCCATGGGCGAAGTTGATGACGCGCCCAATGCCGAAGCTGATGGTGAGCCCCAGCGCTAGGAGCGCATATACGAGCCCCATGACCAGGCCGTTCAGTGTCTGTTGCGCCAGGAGCCAAAACACAAAGGATCCCTTCTTTCACACTTTCGCATGGTCCGCGCCGCTGCACTGTTGGCACGGAGGCAGCCCGGAAAGAGCGCCGGCCGGGACACGATACGGACCACGATACGGACGAGGACAGCAGCGCCGGGCAGCAGGGGGCGCCGCACCCGCCCGCCGCACCCGCCACGCGGCCCGCCACGCGGATGCGGCCCCCCGCTGCTTCATCCCCTGCCCCCCGCCCGGCAACAACAATGCGGTCCCTTAGATTCGGTGAGGTCGCCTCCAGGCCTTCCCCTTCCCTGAGATCGCCTTCACCGTGTTCACTTGGAGATGACGAACTTACCGTTCTTCACCACGGCGATCCGGCTGTCGATCTGGACCTGACCCTTCTCGTCGAACCAGAGATGACCGCGCGGCCCATCGAAGGTGGCCTTGCTCAGGGCGTCACGCACGCTCGCCGGCGTGTAGTCCTTCGCGCCCTTGAGCGCCTCGATGACGAGCCATGCCGCCTCCCAGCCCTGGACCGCGAACTTGGTCTCGGGCAGTTTCTTGTATTCGGCTTTGTACAGCTTCAGGAACTCCACCGACTTCGCATCGTCGAAGTCCACGGACCAGTCCAGCGGGAAGTATATTCCCTCGGCCGCTGGGCCTGCCAGCCGCAGGAACTCATCGGTGGCGGCCTCAGCGGACGCTACTATATTACCTGTGAGGTTGAGCGCCCGGAGCTGCTTAACTATGATCGACGCCCGCACCGAGTCGGCCACGATGTACACAACGTCGGGCTTGAGAGCCTTGATCTTCACGAGCTCCGCAGAGAAATCGGTGGCCGTGGGCTCAAAGAACGCGGTGTACACGGTCTTCGGGTTTCCGTACTTCGCGTATTCCTGCTGCGCCGCCTCGACCGTGGAACGCCCAAGGTCTTCGTTGCTTGCTATGAAAGCCACCGTCTTGGCGTTGAGCTTGCGGGCCACGAACTCGGCAAACACGGTCTCTCTCATGGCCGCGGTTGCGGTCGCGCGGAACATGTACTTATCGCCGATCTCCGTGAGCTTCGGGGTCATGGAGACTGGCGTTATAAGGGGCACGTGCTCCCGCATTGTGATTTGCTGAACGGCCGCCGTTGGAGAGGACCCGACGGCACCGATGATCACCGGGACCTTGTCGCCCGAGATCAACCTCTTGGCCGCAGAGACGGCCTCTTCGGGCACGTTTCGGTCGTCGTACACCACGAGCTCGAGCTTGTTGCCTTTGACGCCTCCGGAATCGTTCGCGACCTTGACTGCGAGCTTGATGCCTTCGGCCACCGCGTTACCTATGGAAGCCAGGTTACCGGTAAGGGGTGTGATCACGCCGATCTTGATCGTCCCCGCGGCCCATGCGCCGCTGCCCATAGAAAGCGACAGCGAAAGGAGCATCACCAGGAACAAGGGAAGCAACGTCTTCTTCAGCACTCTCGACATCTCCTGCACACCTCCTGCTTTGATTCGAGCCTGCGGCTCTTGCTCGATGACTTGGCATGTTCGGCTTCAGTCTTCGATCTTCTCCAGAGGATGTCCGAGCCCGGTCATGACCTCGTAGAACGTCGGGAACGATATGGCGTAATACTCCGCTGTATCGATCACCGTCTCGCCCTTGGCGACGAGGCCGGCGACGGCCGTCGCCATGATGATACGATGGTCGTGGTTGCCGAATATCTCCGCGCCGTGCAGCTCAGACCGCTCGATGATGATGGCGTCCGCCTCTTCCGTGATGCGCGCCCCCATCTTTCGGAGCTCTCTTGCGATGACACGGCTACGGTCTGTCTCTTTCAGGCGCGAAGCGCCAAGGTTCCGAAGGACGGTCCGTCCGCTGGCTTGGGTGCCAAGGACGGCAAGGATTGGCGGCGCGTCCGGGATGTCGCGGCAGTCGATCTCAACCCCGTGGAGCTCGCGGCCGCCCTTGACACGGATCCCGTCGAGGCCGTAGTTGCGCACCTCAACCTCCGCGCCCATCTCTTGGAGAATGTCGATGATCACCTTGTCACCTTGATAATCACGGGTGTCCATGCCGAGGATCGTAACGTCCGAGTCGGTTATGGCCGCCGCGACCAACGGGAAGCAAGCCGATTCCCAGTCCGCGGGGATTGTCTCGTGGAAGGGGCGGTACCGCTGTCCGCCGTACACCTTGAACCAGCGCATGCCATCCATTTCAAACCGGATGCCCTGCCGTTCGAGCCACCCGAGGGTCATCGCGATGTATGGCCGCTCTTGCAAGTTCTCCACTATCACCTCCGTCGCGCCGTCGGCCAGTGGCCCCGCGAGAAGGAGTGGCGTGAGCCACTGCGAGTTGATCCCGGGAAGCGTGGTGCTACCCCCCTTTATCCTGCCCCTTACCACCAACGGAGCGCTCCCGTTGCCGCGGGTTGAGAACGCCGTCGCGCCGAGGGTGACCAGGCTGCCAAGGAGCGGGCCGGCGGGGCGATAACGGATCTGGTAGTCGCCGGTGATCACCGTGTACCCGTCTGGGATCAAGGCGGCCATGGCCGTCACGATGTACAGGGTGGTGCCTGAGTTGCCGACATCCAGCACATTGGAGGGAAGGCGCGGGGTTCCTACGCCAGTAACGATCCAGCGATCGGGGAGGTTCTCGATCTGGGCTCCAAACCCGCGGCAGACCTCACATGTCGATAGGCAGTCCCGGCTTGGCACCGGGTTCTCGATGACCGAGGTTCCCTCGGCCATTGTGGCGATGGCTACGGCACGGGTGGTGTTGGACTTTGATCCTGGGATTCTTGCAGTGCCTTTAAGATTTCCTGGAGTGACCCGAAGCTTCATCGTACATCCCTTCCTACCTGCGACTCTTTCAACAATCTCTGGGCCGTCCATGTGTGTGAATGTAGCGCGGTTCGAGCGCGGCGTGCGCGGGGTGCACGGAGTGATTGGGACGCAGACAGGCGCCCTCACCGCGCCGGCTGACCGTGATATCCCATGGATTCGGATATCCTCGCAGCAGCCCGGCGGACCGCCTCGAGGTCCCGCTCGGGCGCTTCGCCGGTCCACATCACCGTGGGGACCAGCACCGCGAGCCCGGCTATGACCCTTCCCTCCATTCCAAAGACGGGCGCCGCTGCTCCCGATACCCCGTCCATGGTCTCATCTATCGCCGTGGCGTACCCGTTGCGTCGGATGCGCGCGAGCTCATCCAGAAACTCCTCCTCGGAAACAATGCTCCGGCTGCCCCGCTTTTCGAGGGGGGTCTTTGCAAGCACTCCCCTGACGTATTCCTCGGGCATGTACGCGAGGAGCAGCTTCCCAAGTATGCCGTAAGTAACAGGCCTCACCTGACCGATAGCCGATACAACCCTTAGCTCAGCCCTGCTGTCGCGACGGTCTATGTACACGAGCCGGTCTTCATACACGGCACCCATCAGCACCGTGCCAGACGTTTCGGAGGCCAGAGCGTCAAGGACGGGCTGGGCCTTTTCCCTAAGCGTGAATCCGGATAGAGCAACCGCGCCACCCTCAAGGAGCTTGAGCCCCGGTTGATAGCGGTTGCCCGTTCCAATGCTTCTCACCCACCTGCGCCGTTCCAGTATCTTCACCAGCCTGTACGCGGTAGCCAAGGGCAGGTGGGTGCTTTGGGCGATTTCAGTGAGCGTGAGCTCGCGCCGGTCAAAGTTGAAGCACTCCAAAATGTCGAGAGCGCGTTCAACCGCACGCACCGTCTTCACGCTGTCGTCCCTGTCGCCCTTGCTGGCGTCGCCCCTGGCGACCGTGCCGCCCGTGCCGGCATCGCCGGGTTCGCGGGCCGCTCCGCTCGAAGCACCAGCACGCTCCGCTTCAGCCTGGCGGTTCGCGTGAGCGTCCATCGCATTCACCTCTGCTTTCACGCTGTGAAAGCTGCTCTCATGCCGTGACAATGCTTTGCTTCTACGTGTTTCGGGAAAATCCTCTTTGAATTTTAGTTCCTGCGCAGCCATATGTTCCCATACAAGTCGTCTGTGCCGGCTTGCGCTCGGCGCCATCGAGAGGACGACAATGGCAACGGACTGCTGTTTTCAAAGTAGTTCTCCATGCCGGCCCGCGGGCGGCCTCATCCGACCACATCGAATGGAGAGGATGAAAACGGCAACCACCAACTATTCTCAAGGCAGTCATCCGTGGCGGCCAGCTGCCGCCGCCATCGAGGGGACGAAAACAGCACCCCACTCCCATTCTCGGAGCAGGGAATTAATACCGACGGCGGCCGCTGCAAGAGACTCGACCAAGAGAGCGTTCGGTAAGTGCGGACAGATGACGCAGGCCGGGGGTCCGGGCTGGCTGAACGTGGGTCAAGGGCATGTTGACGAGACGACGCGGCGCGAACGGGCGGGCGCGTTGTCGGCCGACCATGCGCCGACCGCGGAGGCGGCCCGTATTCTGGGGAGGCTAACGTGCGGCGCAGGCTAACGTGTAGAGGCGGGGCGGCGCGCGGGAGCGGACCGAGCTGGACGGGGAGGCCGAGCAGGCTTGGCCGGCTGAGCGGGCTCGGCGGGCTGCGCCGGTTGCGCCGGTTGGGGCGGTCGGGCTGGTTGAGCAGGGTGAGCAGGGTGGGCGGGTTTTGCCGGTCCAGTCGGCTTGGAGGACTTCGCTGGCCTTGAAGGCTTTGCAGACGCCGATCCTGAGGCCTTCGCGGGCTTCGCCGGCCCGGAGGGCTTGGACGCGGGCGAGGGCGATGGCGCGGGCGAAGCCGTCATCGCTACCGCACGCGTTCGGTCAGCCGGCGCCGCGGGCGCCGCCGACACGGGCCGCGCCTGCGCCACGACCCGGTGGACGATCGTCACTTTCCTTGCCTGCTCCACGGCTGCGGCGTCCACCTTGCCCTCGCCGGCGAGCTGGGACAGGATGGAGTCGTTCACCGAGACCTTCGTTACTAGCTCGAAGAGGTGCGGAGGCAGCACCCGTCGCAGCGACGGTATGTCGTACTCAACTCTCTTGGACTCGAGGTAACTGACCGTGCCGCGGTCCGTATCGAGCTGCCTCTCGCCTGTCTCCTCGAAGTACCGGACGAGGACCTCCTTGAGGCTGTCCTCCCTCTTCTCCAATTCTTTCCTGCGCTCGTTGACCTCGATGAACTCCTCCGCCACCACGCGGATGTCAGCGGCATCGTCCATAAGCGCCCGCCTCCGGTCGGCTCGTTCTCGCGGGACTAGTCCGCTACTACATATGAGCCGCCTCGACGGGATATTCCGCCTAGACTTCGAGAGCCCGGGGTTGCCACTTTGCGCGACCCCAGCGACTCTTTGCGAGCGTCGACAGGGCCGAGACAGCTTGCGGCCGCAAGGTTGCGGTCAGAAGGTGGCGATGACCTTCAGCGTGCCGGTGTAGGTATTGAACCCCTCGCTCATATCGCTGCTCACACCGCGGATGTACCCCAGGCTGAGCGAGGCCCGCCACGTGTCGCTGAACCGCCAGTCAACCCTCACGTCGGCTCTGGCCTTCGTCTCGTAGAAGTCCGCGTCGTTTTTCGTGCCGGACGTGCGCTCCAGTGACGAAGTGAGCGTGGTGGAGAGCTTTTTCCCCGGCGAGTATGTGAAGTCGTTGCCCACGCCGTACGTCACGAGGTCCGACCCGGCGTCACGCGTCGCGTTGCGCCAGCCGCTCAACACGTCGGTCGAGGCCTCGCTGACCGACCAGCTCAGCCGCATCGCGGACGCCAGGGACGTCGACCTCCTCTCGCCCAGGGTCGGGCTGGTGTGGGAGGAGTCGCGCCACGTGGTCTCCGCGCTCGGCGTAAGCCTTGGGAGGCCAGTGTACGTCGCGGTCGCCGACACCTCGCTTGCAGTGCTGACCTTCTCTGACTCGCGATAGGCGGTCTCAGTCCGCCTGAGCCTCAAGTCCGTGCGCCAAGCGGCTAGCTCCCCGCGCAATCTTGCGTCGCCCGCGAGCACCGTGCGCGCTTCCCCGCGGATGGGCTCGAGGTAGTCCCAGCTCACGCCCCCAGACGGTGTGAGCTTCAGCGCACGGACCTGGAATGTATCGAAGGTCGCCCGTGCCACGGCGCGCCTCTGAACCCGGGTCTCATCCTGCGGGACGTCGGTGCGCGAGTACTGGGACAGCTGCACGTTCAGCCGTGCGGGCCCCAGCTTGTCGGCCCATGACAGCGTGCCGCCGACGTCGCGACTCCCCTTCTCGCGCCCGTCCGAAGCGACCACACGCACGGGAAACCGATAGTACAGCCTCAGCGTGACCGTCTCAATGGGCGTATAGGTGACGTCGCCTCTGACGCTGTGGGCGACGTACGAGCTCGCGGGCTTCTCGTAATCGTCGTAGATGGTCTTTTCGTACCCGGCGCCGAGGGTGAGCCGCGTCGCGGCGAGGCTCTCACGTACCGTGACGGAGTAGGTCGTCCGCTGGGCCTCCAGCCCCTCCCGGACGGCCCGATCCATCCGCTCAAGGGTGTAAGCCAGGTCCACCTCGGGACCGAAGTCCCAAGAGATGCCCGCCGAGTCCGTCGTTACCGTGAGAAGACCGTCGTCCCCGGCCACGGACCCCGAACCTGCCCCGGATGCGGACCCGGCATCGCCATCGTCATCGTCGCCGGGGGTGATGTCCGCAGGGCGCGTGGCCCGGCTGGCGTGCTCCACGCGTGCGGTGAGATTCGGCCACACCGGGTACGAGCCACCCACCTTGAACTGGGTGAGGTCCTGGCGCCCCCGTCCCCCCACCGGGAGGAACGTGGGCTCCACCCGCTCGTAGCTCGCGTAAGCCTGCCCCACGCCGACGTCGAATGTCGCCCCGAAGGCGCCTGCGAAACCCGTGTAGGTATGCTCGCCCGCAGGGACGTCCGCGTACCTGTGTTGGTCCTCGCCGGAGATGCCCGTAGTGCTTTGGGGATACTCGGCAAAACTCTCGTACGGCCGCGCGGCTCTCCAGATGGAGAGGCGATAGAATTCGTCGGCCTCCTCCCCCGCCCAGACCGCGTCTTCCACGGCGGGCACCCCACCCGCGCCCGTCACGGCCGTGATGACGCGGCCGGCTGTCGCAGCCACGCGCTCCGGCACAGAGCCGCCGTCGTCACCGTTGCCGCCATTGCCGCCGTTGCCATCGTACCGGTAGAGCCCGTCCGCCCCGCCCAGCCACAGCGCACCGCCGGCGGCGCGGACCGCATTCCACTCCATGCCCTCGGTGCCCGCAAGCACCCGCCACTCGCCGTCGGGCTCGCGTCTGAAGCGGACCCCGGAGTCCGTCGCGACGTACACGTCCCCGTCCCCTACGGGGGAGGCCAGCGTCGCGATCTCCATGACGGCCGCACCCTCAAACTCCCTTACAAACCTCCCGGTCGTCACATCGAATGACATGAGGCCTTCAGGGGTGCCCACGTAGAGATCGCCTGTAACCTCGGAGACCGCAAGGTCCGTGATGACCTCGCTTATCATCTCGGGGTTCGACCCCTGGTCGAATACCTCCCAGCTCTCGATGGTCCCTGTCGCGGCGCTCGCCATCGCGAGCCCGGCGTCGGTGCCCACCCACACCCGGCCACGAGCCGCGTCATCGTCCACCGCGACCGATAGCGTGTTCGAGCTGGGCAGGCCATCGCTCTCGTAGTAGCGGCGCCAGTTCTCTACGCGGTCGAAGGGCGCCTCGTGCCCCGGCCCGACCCTGGCGTCGAGCGTCGTCAGCCCCGACTCCGTTGCGAAGAACCATAGCCCGGACGATTCGGATGCGGCCATGTCGAAGACGGTCCAGCCCGCAAGGCCCGACGCGGGCGAGTACTGCCGCCACTTGCCGTCCGCGAGGCTGTACGAAGTAAAACCGTTCTGATGCGCGAAGAGCACGTATTCGCCGCCGGCGTCATCAGTGGCGAAAAGCGCGTCGTTTATGCGGTTGGACGTGTTCCTGCGGCTGTTGTCGTCGTATGGAAAGACCTCGTGGCTGTACGCGAGGTCCGCGTCGACGCTCAGCCGCCCGGCTTTTAAGTCGGCGGACACCCCCGCCACGGTGTGCGTCCCGGGCATGGTGCGCGCCCGGTCCGACCCGACGAGAGGCGTCGCAAGGTCCTGCGCCCGTATGACGTCCGCCGCGAGCTTGAGGCCGGGCGAAGGCTGCCAGGCAACGGACCCGCCGTAGAAGATGCGCTTGTATTCCACGGGCACCCCGAGCCCGCCCACGAAGTACTCATAGTCGACCTTCACGACGTCCTGGGGACCCACCTCGCGGAGCATGAACAAGACCCCGGCCTCGTAGTCGATGGTGTAGTCCACGTCCCTCGTGAGAAGCTCGCCGTTGAGGTAGACCCGCTCGCTGCCCTGGGCTACGGAAATACCGAGGGTGTAGACGTTGCCAGTGACAGAGTAGGAGTATCCAACACGGATCTCATCATAAGCCTCGGGCGCGCCCGCGGGGAAGGAGAACTCCACTACGCCCTGATCGTAGTAGACCGTGTAGGAGAGCCCCGGCACGGCGTCGGCGTCGGTGTACGTCCCAGAGGCGAGGACGTCGACCCGGACGGACTCGATATCTATCCGCTCGTGGCCAAGGAGGTAGAACCTGCCGGTCGAGTAGCCCGCAAGCGCATTATCGAGCACCTTCGTGGCGGACTCGGGGAGCCCCGCGACGAGCCACGAATGGTCGCGGCAAAGCTCTTCGAGGAAGGCTTCCTCGGAGTCGCTGCCCACCACGAAAGGATACACCTTCTGGTCCACCCCGGTGAGGCGGTTCTTCGTGTTGTACTCCCCGATGAGGTCGCGGACCTCGTCGCGAAGCACATCAAGAGCCTCGCGCCTCAGGACCAGGTGGTCGCCGTCAGCGGCGGTCACGACGGTGTACTTGCCTCGGTCGAGCTCCCTCAGATCGCCCGAGGCTACGACGCCGTCGTCGTCATCGGACTCGCGGTAAAGGTAGGCCATGTCATAGTTCGTAAGGAGATCGAGGAGGGTGCGCCGCGCGCCGGGAACCGCGTCGTCCAAGCGCAGCTCGACCTCCATGAAATCGGGATCGAACGAGCCGGACAGGCGGTACGATTCCGCGCCGCCCATGGAGGCCACGAGCACGGCGCCCTCGCGAGTAGGAGCGTAGGGACCGTCGTGCCTGAAGACGGTGGTGTCGCTGCTGGACGCGCCCTTGAACGTCTTCGAGGCCGGGATGCCCTTGACCTGCCCGACGATGGCCCCGAGGGTGAAGTCGTCGAGCTTCGCGGAGACCTGCACGCCACGCAGCGTGAGGCGGCGCGCGACGTAAGGGTTCGCGGTCGCGTAGGCGAAGTCGCCGAATCGCCCGGAGATGGTCTCGTTCGAGAAATCTATGCGCACGAGCTGGAGGTTGCTTGAACTATAGTTGTCGAGGGATGCGGTCACGCTGAAACCGCCAGGAAGCTGGCCTGATATCGAGAGCCGCAGGGTCTGGGACGCGATCAGCGTGTTGATGGCGTATCCCTGCAGGCCCTTGAGGCCCTCCGGATCGCCCGCGGCGTAAGTCGCGGACCAAACGGCTTCGCCGGACACGTCGAGGCCCGCGCCGACCTCGGCCGCCGCCGCACCGCACCCTCCCCAGGCCCACGCGCACGTCCAGGCCCAGGCGGCCGCCGTCATCAGCGTCACCAACACGGCGCGGCACGCCAACGTGCTTAACCCCTTTGTCGCCCCTGACTCCTTCATCGCGGCGCGCTCGATCCACCTCATCCAGCCCCACCCCCACATGAGGCCGCGGTCTCCGCGGCGCCCTCGGTCCGGATCTGCGGTCGCCCGGTCATCCCTGCGTCCCTGGGCTTCACTGGGCGCAAGCCCCGTTTACGGCCCCCGCTCGGTTGAGAGATCGCCGAGCCAAATCGCAGCGCGTCTTCGGTCGCGCAGGAGGACACACCGGCACGCTCTACCTAGGGAAGGCGGGGGCGTCTTGTGTGAGCGCCCCCGCCCGCTGCGGCAGCGGAGACTCAATGCCGCCGCGCGTCAGAACTTGATGCCTATGGACAGCCTGTGCATGTCCTGGAGCGTCTCGTGAGTCTGGTACGCGTAGTCAAACTGGAACATCTGGTACTTGAACCCGAGCCCCGCGGTGAACGACATGTGTCCTTCCTGGAACACCGCCCCGGCCCTCAGCGCGAACGGCGACAGGAGGTATTCTCCTCCCAGGTGGAACGCGCCGCTAGTGTCGTAGTCCGCGGCGACAGTCACGTTTTCTTGGAGCGTGGCAGCCGCCCCGACGGCGAACGTCCTCTCAAAGGCGTCGCTCGTGCTGTTGGAGTACCTGACCGATCCAAGGAGATTGCGGCCGACGGCACCGACGCTGAAGCCGTCCGCCTGGTAGAGAACTCCCACGTCGCACGTCAGCCCCGACCCCGTGAGGTCCGGCAGGGACTGACTGTAGTACTTGACGGTCCCACCCAGGTGAAGGCCGCGATATGTGGTCGCGGCAGAGGCCATGAGCGCGGTCTCGCCCACGGTGTACACCTCGGTGGGGTTTGCATACTCGTCGGTCCCCTGAACGCTCGCCCTCAAGCTGAGTAAGGCGGCGCCGAACTTAGGCTGCGCGTACGCCAACCCCAGGTAGCCTGCGACCCCGAGCTGGTTTGTATAGAAGGAGGTCACGTTCTTGCCGTCCAAAGCGGCAAGGCCTGCGGGGTTGTAGTAGACGCACGTGGCGTCGTCCGCAACTCCGACGAACGCGCCGCCCATGCCCATGGCGCGCGCGCCCAAGCCGATATCCATGAACGCTGCTGTGCCCACAGGCTCGCCCTGGGCCATGGCCCCCGAAGCGGGGACCACGGCCAAGAGGCAAGCGAGGATAACCGTTGCTAGTCGCGATCTTCGCATTTCCTCGCCCCCATTCGGCTGAACTTCTTTACGTGATGTGACTGTGACCTACCGCCTTATGATGAGACGTATGGGGTCTGACTTGAGCCCGCGCTCCGTGACCAGGATCGCGACGTACAGGCCGTTCGCCAGATCCCTCCCTGCATCGTCCACAAGCGACCATTCGGCAGCGCCGGACCCGGCAGCAAGGTCTGCACTGTACACCAGTCTCCCGGCGATGTCGTATATGAAGAGCGTTCCGTCATCCGGGATATTGTAGTAGAACGTCACTTTGCTCGACGCAGGGTTCGGGCCCGCCAGGAGCATGTTTGTTCCTACCACAAGGGTGGTCTCTTCGGCGGCTACGCCTGTGGCCCCCTGCGGGTCGGTCGCGCTCACCCTGATGAGTGCCTTGCCGCCCTTCTTGACCCCGGCGCCATCCCAAGCGTACAAGCCGTCGTTCGCCTCGCCATCGGCTATGAGCGTCCAGGTGGCCCCTTCATCCATCGAGTACTCAATGCGGATCGTGAGCCCATCGTCGGGACCGTCGGGATCATGAGCGGTCCATCCGATGTCGACGCCTCTGCCATCAGCGCATACCGCGCTCTCCGGGACGCTCACCGTGACGACCGGGACCTCGTTCAGGAGGAGCCAGTTGTACGCCCTCGAAAGGAGCGTAGCTGCCACGCTCTGCTCACCGGCATCCTGCCTAGAAGCATCGACGGGTATCAGCGCGCTGCCGGGGACCACCTCCAGCGGGAACGCGAGGAAGACCACCTTGTACCCATCGCCCGTCTGGCGCAGCGCCCTGTAGGTGCCGTCTGGCGCGGTGAATATGCCGACGGCGTCGGCGTCAGGGTATATCTCGTCGATCCAATTGTAGTCGGACGGGATATCAGCAGCTTCGAAGTTCACCTCGAACGACAGGCCGTCGGTGATGGGGTCTCCCTCGACTCCGGTGAACACGTCCTCAGGCTCGCTCTGGACGTCGGAGTTCGCGTCGGCGACGTGGAGGTACTTGATGACGAAGTCGTCCGGATTGGTGAAGTTCATCCCCACTCCGTAGATGAGCTCCTGGCCCGCGATGAAGAGCCTTCCGCCCTTCTTCAGGTACTGCTTGAGGGCCGCAACCTGACCGGGCGACGGGTAGTCGACTAAGCCGCAGTTCCAGACGATCATGAACTGCTCAGCTCCGGGAGCAAGCAAGCCGCCGCTGATGACGTCATCGGGCAGGACGTAACGGTACGGCACCCCCGCCTCCTGCATGACCGGTTCGATATAGTCCCGGGTCGTGTCCAAGTCAAAGGCATTGCCATCGCCGTCCACAAGGAGGACGGTCTCGCGTGACTCAACCGCCACGACGGTGAGCGAACGCGACGCCGACTGGCTGGCGCTGTCGGTTGCCGTGAAGGTAACGGTGTACACTCCCGGCTCGGCGTACACGTGAGTGGCGGACATGCCTGCAGCAGGCGGCGTGCCGTCGCCGAAGTCCCACTCGCCGGCGATATCGCCCTCAGCATCGTGCGCAGCGGCGGTGAAGGTCACCTCGAGAGGCGCCACACCGACCTGGACGTTGGCGGAGACGCTCGTCACGGCCGGCGGGAGGTCCTCGCCGGTATCCTCGGCGGTGAGGAAGCGAAGGATCCTGTCCATCAGAACGGTGGAGTTGTTGGGCTCCGGCGCGTCCGAAGGCACCGCCTCAAACGGGAATCCCAGGAACACCACGCGGTACACGCTGTCCGCGTATCTCACGGCTACGGGGATTGCGGGATCCCCCTCCGCAGCAGGAGGAACCTCGAAAATGCTGACCGCACCGTTGCGGGGTATCACTCCATCGACGAATCTTCTATCGTAGGAGCCTGGATACTCGAGGGTGATATCCATTCCATCGGACACCGGGTCAGCCGCCTTGCCCAGGACCTCATTCACTCCGCCCGCGTAGTACCAGTAATCTAGCAAGTCCTCCGAGGGCTCGACGTGGAGGTATTGGGCCACGAAGTCGGGGCCCTTGTCTCCGGAGATGAGGTCGTAGAGTATGTCGTATCCGGAAAGGAACAGCCGGCCGCCGTTATCAAGGTACTGCGAGAGGAACGCCTGGTCGGCTGCGAGCAGGGTTCCACTGTACGCCTCTCCGCAGTTCCAGATGATGGGGTTCGGAATGTCAGTTGGAAAGCTCGCCACAGTGGACGCGGTCGCCCGCAGAAACGGCCTTTCCAGACCCGCCAATGCCTGCGTGAAGAACTCGTCGTAGTCCATGCCCTCGTCATCGTCCACGAAGAGGACGGTGTCAGGGTTCGCGGCAACGACACCGATGGTAGCCGTGGACTCGTTGCCGCGGCTATCCACCACGTGGAAGGTCGCAGTGTACGAGCCTTCCTCAGTGTACGTGTGCGTCGCGGTCGCCGCATGGACCGGCGCGCTTCCGTCTCCAAAGTCCCACCACTGGTCCGCGATGGGCGCAGCGTCCAGCGTGCCTGGCCTGGAGCTGGCTGAGGCGCTGAACGTCACCGTAAGGGCCCCCGGAGCGCCGTACATCCGGTCCGCGTGCACCTCGTGGATGGCGGGCGGCCAAATGCCCATCAAAGCGTTGTAGGCGTTCAGCCGACCCCCGGTGAGCACCTTGCCCACAAAGGCGGGACGCACGTCTGAGGAATTCAGGATCATGTCCTTGATGGTGATATCGCTCTCATGCCAGCCAACCGCCCCCTTGTACTGAGGAACGTTGGGATACTTCCCCACAAGAAGTGCAACTACTCCTGAGACGTGCGGTGTTGCCATCGACGTTCCACTTAGCCAGACATACGCCGAACTAGCGAGGTCTGCAAGGCTGGGGCTGGTTGAATAAATCAACGAGCCAGGCGCCGCGATGTCGACGGACTCGGCTCCCCAGCAGGAAAATGATGCCATCTCGTCATTCCAGTCAGTGGCAGCCACAGCTATTATGTTCTCGGAAACGTACGAAGACGGGTAATGCGGTGTCACATCATTGTCAGTAGCGGAGTTACCGGCTGCACACACCGCCAATATACCTGATGCCTCGATGGCCTCTCGGAGCGCTTTGCCGTAACCGCCACCGCCCCAGCTGTTGCTGGTCAGACTGGCTCCCATGCGGGCGGCGTAATCGAAGGCTTTGATTGCGTCAGAGTCGTAACCGTACCCGTTCTCCCCGATAAACTTCAGGGCCATGATTTTCACGTTAGCCTTCCATGCAACGCCCACTACCCCTACCCCGTTGTTGCCTAGAGCAGCAACGGTGCCGGAAGTGTGGGTCCCGTGCATGTCAGCAGGATAACCGTATGGATCAACTAGCTCATCATAAACGGTATTGTCATCATGGACGAAGTCCCACCCGTGGATGTCGTCCACAAACCCGTTATTGTCGTCATCCTCGTCATTATTAGGAATCTCTCCCTCATTAACCCACATGTTTTCTGCGAGGTCCGGATGATAGTACTGGACACCTGTGTCAATGATGGCTACAACAACTGGCTGGTCGCTGTCAAATGACGCCCACGCTTCAGGCGCGTCAATATCTGCGTCGGGACGGCCGGCATAGCCGGCTCTGAAAGTCTGCCCAGTGTTGTGTAGACCCCAGAGACGACCGAAGTACTCATCGTTTACTGGTGGCTCGTCGCCCTGATAAGCATAGCGCTTCCAGTTCGGCTCCGCGTACTCGACGCTGGGGTTCTTCTCGTAATACGCAACCGCCTCTTCAACCGAGATTCCCTTCGAGGGGTCGAGCTTGACGCGGTACACAGGCACCTCGTTGGGAAGAGTGATCGTCTCCGCCACGACCGCGCCGATGCCTCGCGTGAGTGTCTCGACGGCTCGAGATGTTGCCTCCAGCCTCATCTTCGAAGGAAAAGCCTCGATCCTCGGGCGCACCAGCACCTCGCCCTCGGCGTACTCAGCCTGAGGCGCGATTTGCTTCACCTCAACCACAGGAAAATCGGGACCCTGCCGGTCTCCTGGCCCCGCCGCTTGGGCGCCCGCTCCCATGACAAAGCAGACGACAAGAGCGCAGACCAGACCCATGTGTGCCAATCTGTCGAACGGTCTCAACACACGTCCCCCCCTTTTCGCTCATTCGACCGGCGCGACGCCAGGCTCCCCACTTGAGACCCCGGTTCTCTCTCGCGTCGCAGGCACTAATGCACCATGCCATGTTTTGCTCAGAGTTCTTACCCGCAGTATCCCGGCGCCGCACATCGGGTCGCGTTGCGGTGGCCCCGCACAGGCATCACTCGGCATCACTCGGCATCACTCGCCCCTTGTAGCATGGACGAGGACGAGCTTAGCGAGCTAGCGCTACGCGAGCTAGCGCCACGCGCGAGGCACGAGATGAAGCTGCCTGTGGTCCATCCGCCTGAGCGCCGTCCGTCCGTTCCGGCACACCTGCACACCTGCGAGAGGGGCTCCGCGGGACGCTCGCGGTACGCGTAGGTCGCACTGGCAGTAAGTGGCCGAAACATTCGGTCGCTGCGGCACACCTCACCCCCTCTCAATGAAGCATGCGCACGTCATCCCGGAGGTGGCTTCCCCTCGGCGGCAGGTTCCCCCCTTGAGGATCCGGGGAGAGGCCACGTGACATGACGCCACGTCGCATGACAGCGTAGGATACACCTAAGCCGCTTGCGCCTCGGGGAACCCTGGCGCCTTGGGGAACATAGGATCGTTGAAAGCTGATTCACTCGGAGTGTTAGGGAAAACTCCTGCGAAAGCAGGTGCAGAAAGGCAGAGTCCACTGGTAGTCTGAGGCGAGACCGTTGACCTTCCCTGGCAGCCGCCAGAATTTGCGACCCCGGTGGCCGCGTCGGTAACCGCGTCGGTAACCGCGTCGGTAACCGCGTCGGTGACCGCGTCGCGGACCCCAGCCGCGCTGCAGCGACATTATGTAGAGCAGTTCAACAGCCTCTTTAGCTGACGCTTACCACCACGACGACGAATCAATCGTTGTCATGTCTGAAAGCCACTATTCGACGCGGCCCGCTCTCTTCCTTCCAATGTACAGAAATTTCCGAAATGCGCAGCTTGGCCCCGGTCTACCGCGAGAGCGGCATCTGGGGTCGTCCGGTTCCGAAGAGCGCTTCCGCGTTCCGGCTGGTGGCAGCGGCGACTTCGCCGACGTCGAGGCGCTTCAGCCTGGCAAGCTCGCGGGCCACGAGCACAACGTACGCAGGCTCGTTTCGCTTACCGCGGTGAGGGACGGGGGCGAGATAGGGGCAGTCGGTTTCAAGAAGGATCCTATCCAGAGGGAGACGGGCGACTAGGTCGCGCAGGGCCGTGGCATTGGGGAAAGTGAGGGTGCCGCCCACTGAGATGTAGAAGCCCATATCGAGGACGGCGCGGGCCAGCTTCCAGTCGCCGGAAAAGCAGTGCATGACTCCACAAGCCTCCTCGGCTCGCTCGGACTTGAGGATGGCAAGGGCGTCCGCGTGGGCCTCGCGGTCGTGGACTACGATCGGAAGGCCGACCTCCTTGGCAATTGATATCTGGGCCGCGAAGGCCCGTCGCTGTTGGTCGCGGGGGGAGAAGTCGTAGTGGTAGTCCAGGCCGATCTCGCCGATGGCGACCACCCCTGGCTCGCGCGCTAAGGTCCGCAGCTCGTCGAGCGCCGCGTCCGAGGCATCTTTAGCCTCGTGGGGGTGGACGCCGACGGCCGCGAGAAGGCCAGGGTATCGCCGCACGAGCTCCAGCGCGGTCCGGGAGGTGGGGAGGTCGGAGCCAACCTCCACGACAGGCCATACGCCCGCGGCTTTCGACCTCGCTATCACAGCGTCGAGGTCATCGCGGAACCGCTCGTGTTCGAGATGGGCGTGAGTATCGATCATCTGGATGACACCGGGTTCATGAGGCAATCACGTCACCTCCACGCCTGTTCTGGACGGCCGCCAGCTCCGAAAAGGGGCGACAAGGGAAAAGGCGGCGATTAGCACCTTCATCCATTGAGTGTGAGTGGTCGGAGTGGTCGCGGCAGCAGGCGTCCGCGGACGACAATGCGGCACGGGTGCGCGGCACCCAGCATCGGGCACACGGCATACTGCATTTAGTGAGGCGCCTCCCGTTCCGGGCGTCACGCGCGCGATGCGGCGCGTGACGTCCATCACTTGTGAAGCCCTTCCCCTTCCCGACGTCACGCATCAGGGAGCCATTGGTGACGGACAACATCCTTCTGGCTTCACACATTCCCAGCGTCACAAGTCTCTCCCGCGGAGTTCTGAGCGTCACGCCTGGCGCCCGATTCGTGACCAGTGTCACCCGGCGGATCGCACTCGCCACCCGTGGCAATCGTCCCCCGCAAGGTGTTCCGCATAGCACCCGTCGACCTGGAAAAGGTGATGAGCATCACGCGCCCGTCCAGAAGTGCGTCCCATACCAACCTTCCGGCCCGTCGCGTGCCGCACATCACGAGTCCAACCTCATCCTTTCCACACATCAGCGGTCCGAGATGACGTGCGCCACAGGTCACACTTTGTGCCGCACCTGTTCTCCACATCACGTCACGCGCCGCTCTTGCGCCTTCCCCTCTCGCCGCCCTGATAGCCCCCTGATAGCCCTCTCACGGCCTTCACTGACCTCAAGCTGCTCCGCGGCCTTCACGGGCCACGGGCGGGCTTGACAGCCCTCGGAACCTCTAGGCCGTCGCCGCCTTGGCGACTGCGCCCGCCAGGGGATAGGGCAGCGATTGACTCACCCTCACATGGCGCCCCAGCGCACCTTCCTCACATACCGACCCTAGCGCACCTTTGAGCCTAGCGGCAACTCCCGGTCGGTTGTGACCACCGCCAGGCGCGATGTGTCGGGCGTGGACCCGGCGAGCAGCATGCCCTGGGAGACTATGCCGCGGATCTTCGCGGGCTTGAGGTTAGCCACCACGACTATTTGTTTGCCTACGAGCTCTTCAGGAGCGTAGTGCTTGGCGATCCCCGCCACGATCTGGCGCTTCTCCGCCCCAAGGTCTATATCGAGCCTGAGAAGCTTGTCTGCGCCCTCCACCCTCTCCGCCGCCAGGACTCTCGCCACGCGCAGGTCGAGCCTGGCGAACTCCTCTATGGACACCAAGTCGCCCGGACCCGCAGGTGGCGCTCCGGCGCCTTTCCCGGTTTCTTGGTGCTGTTGCTGTGGCTGCGGCTGTGGTGCCCTCTGCGATGTCGTCCCAGGCCCTTCGGCTTTCTGTTCTTGTCCGGTCATGCCCGCGACCTCCTTCTCGCCCTCTTTTTTCTTATCCCGGGCAAGCTCCGCGAGGCGGAACTCGCCCCGGCTCAGGTCCGAGGTCTCCACGTCGAGCCTTGGGAAGAGCGGCCCGAGGCGCTTCACCCGCGCGCCCTCCACGAACCGTGCCACGTCCAGCGTGCCCGTCTTCCACCTCACGCTGTGCAGGGGCGCCGCGTCCTCCAGGCCCAGTGACATCCAGATCCGCGCCGCCGCGCCCGGGATGAACGGGCTTGCCATGACCGCCACTCTCGCGAGCGCGTCCGCGAGCCCGAACATGACCGTGGCGAGCCGGCCCCGTCGCCCCTCCCGCGCGAGCGCCCACGGCGCCGCCTCGTCGATGTACTTGTTGGCCCCGCCCACAAGGCTCCATATCTCGCCCAGCGCGCCCGTGAGATCGAGCGACTCCATGAGCTTGTAGGCGCGCTGCGCCGCGCGCGTCGCCAGGTCCGCCAGCTCCCTGTCGTGCGCCTCGTATTCCCCCGGAGCCGGCACGCGGCCCTCGAAGTACTTCTCCACCATGGCGCACGTTCTATTGAGCAGGTTGCCGAGATCGTTGGCCAGGTCTGCATTGTAAGTCTCGGCGAGGCCTTCGTACGAGAAGTCGCCATCCTGCCCGAACGGGACGGCCTTCATGAGGTAGTAGCGAAGCGCATCGGCGCCAAGGCTGTCGGCGAGCCTGACCGGGTCCACCACGACTCCCTCGGACTTGGACATCCGCGCGCCCTTGACCGTCACAAACCCGTGGCCGAAGACCGTCTTCGGGAGCGGGATGCCCGCGGCCATGAGCGTAGCAGGCCATATCACGCAGTGGAACCAGGTGATGTCCTTGCCGATGAGATGGAGGTCGGCGGGCCACCACTTCCCGAAGTGGTCGGTCCCGGGCACGTACCCTGCCCCGGTGAGGTAGTTGATGAGGGCATCGAACCACACGTAGACGACCTGGTTCGGGTCGATCTCCTCAGGGAACGGCACCCCCCATGCCAGGGTTGAGCGGGAGATGCTCACGTCCTGCAGCCCCTCGCGGATCCTGTTCACCACCTCGTTTCGCCTGGTTTCCGGGAGGATGAACTCCGGATGCTCCTCGATATGACGCAGGAGTGGCTCCTGGAACTTCGAGAGGGCGAAGAAGTAGTTCTTCTCTTCAACCCACTCGGGCTCGCGGCTGGGATGGAGGGGACAACGCCCGTCTACAAGGTCCTTCTCCTCCACGAACCTCTCGCAGGACACGCAGTAATGGCCCGAATAAGTGCCCTGGTAGATGTAGCCACGCTCGTTGGCCCGACGCACGATGTCGCGGACCGTGGCGATGTGGTCCTCGTCGGTCGTTCTGATGAAGCGGTCCGGGCGGATATCCAGCTTATGCCAGGCTCTTTCGAAGAGCCCGGCCATCCTGTCGCAGAACGCCTTGGGCGCCATGCCCTGCTTTTCGGCCTGCCGAGCCACGTTGAGGCTGTGTTCGTCGGTGCCGGTGAGGAAGAAGGTATCGTACCCGGCCAGCCTCTTGAAGCGGGATATCACGTCGGCCGCGATCTTCTCGTACGCGTGGCCGAGGTGCGGCTCGCCGTTTACGTAGTCTATGGCTGTGGTAAGATAGAACTTTTCCACGTGGAACACAACACCCCCTATAGCAAAATGCCTCTCGCCCCGTTCGGAAGGCGGATGCCTTCACGTGGGGCGAGAGGATATCATCTCGCGGTACCACCCAACTTCGCCGGGGCCTTGCGGCTCCGACCTCAAGAGGCACGGCGGCAAGCAGGTAACCATGTAAGGAGATCCGCGGTCTTGGCGAGCCGCATGCCCCGGCGCTGTAACGGGCGCCCGTTACGATCCATGGTCTGGCACGATGACCTATTGATCGCCCGGCGATCGGACTACTCAGAGGGATGGGACGCACGCGAAGACGCGCGCTGGAACACGCACGGTGGCCCTGCGCTGGCCTCCCACGCTGGTCACTGCCCTCTTTTCGTCCCGCGGCTCAGGGGCCATGTTCGGCAAGCCCCACGCGCCGGCTTTCACCTTGACCGCCGGCTCTCTACGGCAGAAGGCCTGCTTACTCGTCCCCATCATCGCCTTTGACTTCTTCGCACGCCATCACGGCGCAGTCGGCTTTGTCGAATGGTTAAGGGAATGAAACGTCTTGTCTCATATTATCCTGAGCCCTCACCCCGTGTCAAGCCCAAAGCGATGCCGCCCCAGTGATATGCTTCCCCGCGTCGCATCGAGACAGATCGCAACCTCCTCACTGGACTGGCCAAGGTCAACGACACGTCTCGACCCCGTGATACGACCGTCCCGGGCCCCGGGGACCATGGGAAACGGGCGAGTGACCGAGCCGGCGCGTTACGCTCTCACGTAGCGCCAACTGTGCCAAAATGGCAGCTAATAGAGCTTATTTTGCTAGATAAGGTAAAAACTCTTAAGGGAGCCTTGACTTGCCTTGGAAAATAAAGTATAGTGTGTAAGGAGGTTGTCGAAGCCTGGAGGGAGCTTTCAATACGAAAGAGGGAGCTGACAGACATGAAATCAACGGGGATTGTTCGGAAAGTCGATGAGCTAGGTCGCGTAGTAATTCCAATCGAGCTTCGCAGGACGCTCCAAATCGCAGAGAAGGATGCCCTCGAGATCTACGTTGACGGCGAGAAGATCATACTGAAGAAGTATGAGCCTGCCTGCATTTTCTGCGGGAACGCCGACAACATTAGGGTGTACAAGGACAAGAACATCTGCCGCGATTGTCTGGAGGAAATGAAGGGCCTCATCTAGGAAAGAGGCCCTGCCTTTCTCCCCGAGGACCCCATCTCCCCGTTGCGCCGTCCTCGGGGCGTCGCAAGCTTGACAAGCTTTAGGCGAGGCAAGGAGGGGGGACGGCGTCTATTTCGCGTCGTCGCCCCCTGTCTTTGTGTTCCCGGAACGTCGTCCCGGGGCGTCCGGTGCGTCCAGCACTATAGTTACTTCGCCCTTTACTCGGGCGCCTTCAAACAGGGCGGCAACCTCACCCAGGGCGCCCCGGACGACCTCTTCGTGCACCTTCGTGAGTTCGCGGGCGACCGCGACCCTTCGCTCGCCCCCCACAGCCTCAGCAAGGTCCGAGAGAGTCTCAGCGACCCTGTACGGGGACTCGTACAGGACGACCACCCTATTCTCCCCAGCGAGCCGCTGGAGCGCCTCGCGACGTTTCCGCCCCTTCCTAGGCAGGAACCCCACGAATGTAAACTCCGTCGCGCAGAACCCCGACACCACGAGAGCCGCCACCGCTGCCGACGGCCCAGGGATAGGCACCACAGGGATGCCTTTGGATATCGCCTCCTTGATGAGGTGAGCGCCAGGATCTGACACCACGGGCGTCCCTGCGTCAGATACCAGGGCGACATCACCCCCGCCCAACAGGACCTCGATGATCCGCGCCGCCTGGGCACGCTCGTTGTGTTCGTGGCAGCTCACCATTCTGGCTGCGATGTCATAGTGCGCCAGGAGCTTTCGCGTCTGCCGTGTATCCTCGGCGGCGATCAGGTCCACCGCGCGTAAGATCCTGAGCGCCCTCATCGTTATGTCCTCGAGGTTCCCGATCGGAGTCGCGCACACGTACAAAGTGCCGGTGGCCCGGCCCTCCGGCGCGGTGGCCTCCGGTGTCGCGGTTCCCGGTCCCGGCCGCCCCGTGCCCGTCGCCGCCGCTGCCGATCGCCGCGGGCGCGTCTCTCCAGAGCATCCCGCGTTCGCGTCAGGCCTCTGCCCTGCGGGCCCTGTCATCTCCACGATCCTCACCTGTCAACCACGCCCTCCGGCGGCCTAGCCCCGCCTTTGGCCTCACACATCCTTGCCGTCTTCACCCTGTTCGGACCCGGACGCGTGACGAGCGCCGTCCGGCGCCTGTCCCGCCTGACGCGGCGGCGTCGGCGTCCTTCGACGGCGCCTCGCACCCCGACGCCTCACGCGCGAGCCACCACGCCCCGGCCCCGCCTTCGGGCCCGCCGCCGTCCTCGGGTCCTGCTCGCCTCCCGGCGCGGCATCCTGCCTGTGCGGTGTTCCGGGCACTCCGGCTCCAGAGGACGCGTCCGCGCTTCCGCTCCGGGCCAGCCCTCCGCTTTGGGCCTCGCCTCCGCTCTGGACCGCGCCTCCGTCCTCTTCGCGGCCCGCCCGCCCCCCGCTGCCCGGCCCCGGGTGCGGGTGTGCCGCGTCTGGCCCCGCCGCCGCAGGCGAACGCGGTCGGCCCGTTTCCTGCCCGGGCCGGCTGCCCGACCTCCACCGGCGCCTGGCGGCGCGACGTCTAGGACTCACCGGCTTCACGAAATTCGCGGCTTGCCCGCTAGTGGCACGCGCGATTCCCGCAGCGCTCACCGCCCCAACCTCTACTGAAGCGGACGCAGTGCCGGCTCGTTCCGCGGCGGCCGCGACATCGGCGTGCGCGGAGGGGGGAACCGGCTGCTCGCGCCCGTCCCCCGCCCGGTACCCGGGCGCTGCCGCGCCGCGACGGTGGTCCCTGCCCTCGCGGCGCTCATTACCTTCGCGCCGCCCGCCCCGCTCGCCACGGCGCCTCCGCGGGTCGGCGGAGTCGCTCGCTCCGGGCGCAACCGCCGCGCCGGCTCGAGCGCGGGGCTGGGCTTTAGCGTGCACGTTCGCGCGTGCCTCGGCGGCAGCTCGATCCTGAGCCCCGGTTTCACCGCGGGCCTGAGCTTGACCGCGCGCACGAGCCTCAGGCTGGCCGCCCGCGGGCGGTGCTGCGGCACCGCCCCTCACCCCGGGTGCGTCGACCTCGTGGACCTGGGCCTCAACCTCTCCGCCGACCGCACCGGCCGCACCGGCCACGCCTGCCGTGCCTCCCACGGCTGTCGCGGCTGCCTGTGGGCCGCGTGCCCCGGCACCCGTCTCCATCTCGGCCCATGTCTCGCTCCGAGTCTCGGTCGCCGTCTGAGCCGCCGTCTCAGTCTCAACCTCAATCTCACTCTCAGCCTTAGGCTCAGTCCCGGTCTCCGTCTCGGTCGCCTCAAGCTGCCCGGCTTCCTCGCACGGGACGCACGGGGCACACGGCCCGCTCCACCTGCTCGTCACGACAGGATAGCGAGAGGCGCCGTTTTGTCGGCGGACGTCCACGTGCACTATCTTGCCGTCCTCCATCTTTACGCACGCGATTCCCTTGAGGACGTCGAGCTCCGTGATCTTGCCCCTGCCCACCTCGGTGTCGATCTCACTTCCAACAGGGGGCAGCGCCTGGCGCAACGTCTTGTAGACCTCGTGCTCGTACTTGAGACAGCACATGAGCCGGCCGCATATGCCCGAGATCTTTGTGGGATTCAGCGAAAGGTTCTGGTCTTTGGCCATGCGGATGGAGACCGGCTCGAAATCCCGCAGGAACGTAGCACAGCAGAGCGGCCGGCCGCAGGGGCCGAGGCCGCCGATCATCTTGGCCTCGTCACGCACGCCTATCTGCCGGAGCTCAATGCGGGTTCTGAATACGCCGGCGAGGTCCTTCACGAGCTCGCGGAAATCCACGCGCCCGTCAGCCGTGAAAAAGAAGATGATCTTGCTGCCGTCGAACGTGTACTCCACGTCAACGAGCTTCATCGGCAGCCCGTGGGCCGCGATCTTCTCGAGGCAGATCTTGAACGCCCTGCGCTCTTTCTCGCGGTTCGCGTCCACCACCAACTCATCTTCAGGGGTGGCCTTGCGGATCACCTTCTTGAGCGGCTGGGCCACCTCCTCGTCCGGCACGAGCCTGGGCTCCCCGACCACTTCGCCGCACTCGAGACCACGGACCGTCTCCACTATGACTTTGTCGCCGTCAGAAAGCTCCATGTCACCGGGGTCGAAATAGTACACTTTCCCCGCGTTCTTGAACCTCACGCCGACTACGTTTATCATCGGCAATAATCTCCTTCCGCAAATCCGGCGTGCCACGGAAAACACACCGTCCTGCTGCCGTGCGCGGGGGTGCTCCGTTCGCGCATCGCGCGCCCCCCACGACCGGGACTGGCAGCGTCGCGCGCACCCGCATTGCGCGCCGCTACATGGCACGCCCCTGGGGCCTGCGGCGCCTCTTAAGTGTGAAAAACATCGCCTCGAGGGCGAGGCGCATGTTCGCGTTCTTCCTGACCCGGCGCCGCGTCTCCTCTATTTCGTCGATCGTCTCCACGAGCTCGGGCACGCTGCGCTCGGCGGCGTCCCGCGCCAGCTCGGACAGCCTGCCCGCCGCCCTCCCCCCGCCCGCGAGCCCAACATCGCCCGTGCTCTTGAGGACCAGCGCATCCCTGAACCAAGCCGCCGCCTCCACCAGAGCCGCCTCGAGCCACTGCCTTGGCTCCAGCCTCGCGTCGGGACCGGTCGCGGCGCCCCCGGGCTCGCTCTCCCCTGGTTCGCCTACTGCTCCAGACCCCGCTTCCGCTCCCGCTTCGGCTCCCGGTTCGGCTCCCACTTCCGCTGCCGCTCGCGTCCCCGCGCCTGCACCTATACCTGCACTTGCACTTGCACTTGCACGCGCACTCGTGCCCGTCCCTGCCCCTGTGCGTGCTCCCCCGCCTGCCCGGGCCAGCTTCTCAAAGGCCTCGGCAGCCTCGAGCACCTCGAGCGGGGACATCGCGCCGGCGCGACGGACGGCGTCCACGAAAGCCCGAAACATGTCCCCCTCATCATCGCCTCCGCCCCCGTTCGGGACGCGCACGCGGACGCGGACAAGCTGGCACCTGGATCTCACAGTCGGGAGCAGCCCGGCGAGGTTCGTGCATACCAGGATCAGCACGGCCCGCTCAGGGGGCTCCTCAAGCAGTTTGAGGAGGCTGTTCTGGGCCTCCGTCGTCATCTTCTCCGCGCCCTCGATGATGATCACCCGGAAGCCCCCGTCGCGCCGGGGCTTCAGGCTCATCTCCCTTTTCACGTCGCGGACCTGGTCGATCTTCACAGACAGGCCGTCGGGGGCGATCAATCTCACGTCAGGATGGTTCGCATCGGCAACCAGCCGGCACGAGAGACACTTCCCGCACGCGCTGTCTCCCGAGGGTGCCTCGCAATTGAGCCGGCGGGCGAACGAGAGCGCGGCCGCGGTCGCGAGGTCCCCCCCAGAGCCTGCCCCGCCGCCGTCCACGGGCTCCGCGAAGGCCGGGTTGAACGCCGCGAAAACGTAAGCGTGCGACACCCTGCCCAGCGCCAGCGCCCCCGCGAGCGCGCGGCTCACGCGCCCGACCGAGAGGTCCGCCATCGCGACAAGTCGCTGGACGCGCGACGCCTGTGCCTGTCCGCCGCCGGCGCCCACCCCGCCGGGTAGGTCTCGGGCGGACGTGCCGCCCGTGGTAGTCGCCCGCTTCCGTTTCCCTGAAGCCACCGGTTTCTCACACCTTCTCGAACCTGTCTATGTTGAGGACGAAGATTGTCGCGCCGCCCACCGGCACTTCGACAGGCTGTCCAACATACGAATCCGCGGGCCGACCGACCTCCGGGATGGACGGGATCAGTTGGGTCCGCGAGCGACAGGTGGACCTGACCGCCTCGACCACCGCGTCCACTTGCCCGTTATCCACACCTATCAGCAGGGTCGTGTTCCCCTGCCTCAGGAACCCTCCGGTTGTGGCCAGCTTGGTTGCACGAAAGCCCCGGTCCACCAACGTGTCCATGAGCAAGGACGCGTCCTGGTCTTGAACCACGGCTATGACAAGCTTCATCTGGTCTCCCTCCCTCCCTCCCTCGCGGCCCGGCACACGCCACCGACGCCGGGCTACCCGCCGGGTCGGTGGCCTTACATAGTCTCCTTACGCGACTCGTCGAGATAGTAGACCACTCTTCTGAACGGCTCCACTCCTATGCTCGTTGACTTCACCTTGTTCTTCTCCGCGAGCTGGTGCTGGAGCATCCTCACGTAGGCGTTCTGCGGGTTGAGCTCGACCGGACACTCCATGGACACGACCTTCGCCAGTGCCTCCTCGGCCTCCTTCAGCGCGCTCGCCTCGATCGCGTCGCGGCCCGCGCTGAACGCGTTCCGCAGGAAGTTCGATATCTGAGTTATCGTGTTGCTCCGTATTATGTGCACTGGAAGGCCGCGCCTTTCCGCCTCACGCAGGGTCTTGGGCATCTTGCGGTATTGCCCCTTCAGCGTCAGGACGGCGTCGGCCTGTGTGAGGTCCTTGGAGATGAAGACGGGCAACCCTGTCGTGCGGATGGCCTGCTCGAGGCGATTCCGGCTGACCGCATATGGATACAGCCTCATCACCTTGAGAGACCGCCCTTCCGCAGGCTCTCCCGAGCCCGCCATCGCGGCCCCGGGCGTCGCGAGCCCGCAGCCGGCCTCACGCTCGCGTTCGCGGCCGGAGTCAAGGTCTCGGCGCTGCCCACGATTGCCACGGCCCGCGTCGCGCTTCGACCACGCTTGTTCCGAGTCGTGCCCCCACTCGGGCGCCTCAACGATGCCCGCCAGGTCTGCCAGGGCTCGCGGCCCGCCGCCGCGCTGCGAGGCGTCGCGGGGCACAAAGCCCTCCTCTCGCGCCAGGAGCTCGGCGAGGCCGTTCTCCTGCACCACTTCTATCTCACCCTCGCCGGACCTACGCCTTATCTCGGGCCTGGGCTCCACGCCGCGCAGGAGGAGGTCCACGGTGCGAGCCACGTCGTGGTGGATCGCGAGGCTGTCCCGGTCCTTGATCTCGATGACGATATCGAATGTGGGCGGAGCCTTGCGCTCCAGCACAGTCTTCTGCGTGCCGCGCTTCCTCGCCTCCTCGTCGCTCAAGGTCACAACCTGTATGCCCCCCACGAGGTCCGACAAGGTCGGGTTGAGGACGAGGTTCTCGAGGGTGTTGCCGTGGGCGGTTCCGACGAGCTGCACGCCCCGCTCGGCGATGGTCCGCGCGGCCTGAGCCTCCGCCTCCGTGCCGATCTCGTCTATCACGATGACCTCGGGCATGTGGTTCTCCACAGCCTCGATCATCACGTCCGCCTGCTGCGCGGACGCCGGGACCTGCATCCGCCGCGCCCGCCCGATGGCCGGGTGCGGGATGTCGCCGTCCCCCGCGATCTCGTTGGAGGTGTCCACCACCACGACTCGCTTGTTGAATTCATCGCTGAGCACCCGTGCCACCTCGCGTAGCAAGGTGGTCTTGCCCACCCCGGGCCTGCCCAGCAGCAGTATGCTCTTTCCAAGCTCAACGACATCCCGGACGATGTCAATCGTGCCGTACACCGCCCTGCCGATTCGGCACGTGAGCCCGACGATCTCGCCGTAGCGGTTGCGAATGCCGGATATGCGGTGGAGCGTGCGCTCGATCCCGGCCCGGTTGTCGTGGCCGAACGCGCCGACGCGCTTGGTCAGGAACTCGATGTCCTCGCGCTTCACGGGCTCCTCGCCGAGATAGACGAATTTGCCGCCGGGAAACCGCGCCTCCGGCCGGCGGCCCAGGTCGAGAACGATCTCGAGGAGGTCGTTGAGGTCACCCAGGCTCTCCAGCCTGTCGCGTATCCTCGGAGGCAATACTTCAAGGAGCTCGTCCAGGTTGTCAGTTATCTCCCGTCTTGTCACAAGATCGTCGCGCGACAAGGCTGCGTGCTGCAGCCGTCAAAGGCTGCGCGCTGCGCGCCGGGCGGGCCACCCTTCCCTGCGCGTGCCCTGTCGTCGCGACGCCTCTCCTCCTTTCCTTTGCTTACCTCTCCATTATCCCCGGTCTCTATAGCTTCACCCGTCTCTATCACGTCACTGCCCATATCGTCACACATGGTCACCACTCGTGCGTTATGTGGTCCGCCCTGGCGCGCATCACGCGTCGGGGCCCCGCCCTGGCCGCGCCCGCCCGGCACCGACCACCACGAGCACTGCCCCGTCGCCGCGCACGCCCCGAAGCCGGGGTGCCGTGCCCGACGAAAGCGCGTTGAGGACGAACTCCACGAGCGGCTCCGTGATCTCCTCGCCCGGGCAGACCACCGGCAGGCCCGGCGGGTAAGGCACGATCACGTCCGCCGCCACCCGCCCACACGCCTCCCGGACGGGCATCCATTCTGTGGGCGAAAGCGCAGCCTCCCTGGGGGTCATCCTGAGAGGCGGCGTCGAGCTGAAAAGGCTGCAGGCGCTCACCTCATGACAGGGCCCATAGGCCGCCACAGGGACCCGAACCTCGCCGGCCTCGTCGTCCGCGGCGGCTCGGCAGCGCCTGCGAGCACGTCGGTCGACCTCTCCCCTCCGCTCGCCGGCGTCTCCGTCACTGCAGATGCCGGCTATCTCCGATTCGATAGCCACGACGAGCCTCTCCACGTCAGCCTCGGAGTCAGCCATCGTCAGTATAGCCAGAATATTCCGTGCGTCCGCGAGCTCCACCTCGACCCCATGACGCTCCCGCAGGCGCCGCGCGATCTCGACCCCGGTTATCCCGCGAGAGCGCAAGCCCCAGAACGACACCACGAGCTTGGTGGGATCGTGCGCGAAACCGCGCGCGGCAAGCCTGTCCGCATCAAGGCACATCACGCCGGGAAGGCGGGAGAGCCGCTCCCTCGCCGCAGCCGCCCACCGTATCACCCCGTCGAGAAGCTCGCGCCCCCTCGTGGCCGCCACGCGCCTCGCGGCGTCCAGCGATGCCATCAGCACATACGACGGGCTCGAGGTCTCGACGAGCCGCAACATGCGGCCAACCTTCGCGGCATCCAGCGCGCCTCCCTTGAGGTGCAGGAACGCCGCCTGGGTCATAGCCGGCAGCGACTTGTGCGCGCCCGAGACGACGGCGTCCGCTCCGGCCGCGAGGGCCGAGGGCGGAAGGGCCTCGTGAAAGGGCAGGTGCGCGCCGTGCGCCTCGTCCACCACTGCTATTTTACCATAACCGTGCGCGATGGCCACCAGGGTTTTGACGTCGGGCGCCACCCCGTAGTAGTTGGGGTTCGTGAGCACCACCGCGCGCGCCCGCGGATGACGGCGGAGCGCGGCGTCAAGGCGGTCCGCGGAAGGGCCGAGCGGGATCCCGTACAGCTCGTCCACCTCCGGCGCGACGTACACGGGACGCGCGCCGGACAGCACGAGGCCGCTCGCAACAGCCATATGGGTGTCGCGTGATACGATGATCTCGTCACCCGGCCCGCACGCCGCCATTATCACAGCCTCCAGGCCGCAGGTGGAGCCATTCACTAGGAAAAACGTCCGGTCCGCGCCGTAGGCGAGGGCGGCGAGGCGCTGGGCCTCGTTGATCGGTCCCCCAGGGGCGTGCAGGTCGTCAAGGCCCTCGACCTCCGTCACGTCCGCACGGAGAGGTCCGGCGCCGGTGAGAAAGAGGCTGGCGAGCTCGGGATCGGTGGCACCCGCGCCGCGGACGGCTGTTCCGGCCACCGGCCGAGCGTCAGACCGGGCGCCGCATGTGGCGGCCTCGGCTTCGGGGGCTTTCCCTTTGTGGCCGGGCATGTGAAACCGGGCCCGGTGGAGCGCGACGTAGTCCATCAGCGCCTGCACAAGGGGCGCGGCAGCCTGGTCCGTGGCCCGCGCCCCATTGTTGGCCGTATGACTCATAAAAGGCGTATGCCCGCCGTCTCGGCGAACCCCGCGCCGCCCCGCCCCCGCATGGTCCATACGCTATCGAACTCCTTCTAGCTCGAATTGCGCCTCCCTGGCGCTTGCCCGGTGCGCGAGATCCAGGCGCCCCGGCCGTGCGCCTCACTCACACGCTCCCGGTCTTGCGAGGCGCTGGCGCGCCTCAAGGTATGACCGCCAGGCCTGCCTGATCTTGGCGACGTAAAAATCGTAGTCGCGCGCGCCGGCATCAAGGTTGACGATAGCCCGCTCGCAGTTGGCGCAAAGCCTTTTCCCGAGGACGACGGGCCCGTCCACGCCTCGCTTCCCGCAGACGAGGCACGCTCGACGCGCCGGAGCATCGCCCGCTTTGCGACAGCACGGGTTCTCCCGGACTGGGGATGAAGACTGCACACCAATCACCGCCTAGGCCTGGCCCTGTGATCATTCGCACTTCCGTACAGGGTTCCTGCTTTTGTCCGGCTTCATGGTTCAGAATATGCATGCGACGGCGGGCTGGGAATCTTGTCCAGGCAGTGTCGGACCCACGAAAGGAGTCCCGGGATGACTGACGAATAGTACATTTCGCGCACGTCTCAGGTTAGGCACGGATTCGCCGGGGCTAGCCGGGCCCCGGCCGAGCCCTGCCTGCACAGGCGGCGACCTGGACGAAATCCCGGATTCCATTCGGGAAGGAGGTGTGTATGCGCCCCGAGCCCGCCGAGCGCCCCGCAGCCCTCCGCTCCTGCCCGTCATGGTCGAGGGTCATGGTCGAGGTTCGACGATGTGTAAGGAAGGGCGGCGCGGTGCTTGGACGGCCGAGGGGGCATGCGCGCGATGTGAAGACTTGGGAGAAACTGGCATACAGTTTCGGTGCCCTCGGCTCGAGCTTGTCCTCTCAAGCGGTCCAGACGTACATCGTGTTCTTCTACGCGGATGTCTTGAAAGTCCCGATCGAACTCATAGGTTACAGCATGATGGCATACGGGATCTGGAACGCCATCAACGACCCCCTGTTCGGGTATTTCTCCGACCGCACGCGCACGAGATGGGGACGCAGGATCCCGTACGTCGCCGGGGGCCTCATCCCGCTCACGCTGGCGTTCATATTGCTTTGGACCCCGCCGTCAGGCGTAGTGAACGCAGGTCACTTCTCGCTCTTCATTTACTTCACAGTGATGATGTTCCTCTTCGACGGGATCTTCACCCTGGTCATCCTGAACTGGACGGCGCTCTTCCCGGAGATGTTCCCGAGCCTCAAGGACCGGGCTGCGGTGTCCATGTGGCGCCAGATATTCGGAAATGTCGGGCTCGTCGTGGGCATCGCGCTTGCGCCGGTGGTGTACGGGAGATTGGGCTGGGGCGCCATGGGGATCATCTATGGCGTGGTCACGGGGGTGTCGGTCGGCATCTCGCTCCTCGGGAGCCGCGAGACAGGGGCACGTGCCGGTGAGGAGCCGCTCAACGTGTTCCCTGCACTCAAGCACACTATCGCAAACAAGTCGTTCATGACCTATGTGGTCTCGTCCATGCTCGTGCAGTTCGTCTTCGTCCTCATCATGGCGATCGTGCCGTTCTACTCGAAATACGCCCTGAAGATAGCGGAGGATCAGTCGTCGTTGCTCCTTGGTGCGGTATTCCTCGTGGTGTTCATCATGTTGGCGCCATGGATGCGGTATACGGTGAAGGTCGGGCCGAAACAAGCCATGTTGAGCGCCATCGTATTGTTCGCCCTTGCCCTCATCCCATTCGGGCTCGCTAGGGGCCTCGCGATGGGCATCGTGTGCGGCGCGCTCCTCGGGATCGGCCTCGCCGGCCTCATGCTTCTGTTCGACGTGCTGATCGCCGACGTTATCGATGAGGACGAGGTCCTCACGGGGCGCCGGCGCGAGGGTATGTACTTCGGCGCGAACGCCCTTTTCATCAGGCTCGGCGTTTCGGCCCAGGCTCTCGTGATGAGCCAGGTGCTCAAGGCCAGCGGGTATGACCCGAACCTTGCGGCGCAGCCAGCGTCTGTCGAGACGGGGGTCCGTTTCCTGACGGCGGGCGTGCCGGTGATAGCGCTCATCCTCGCGTTCCTGGTCCTGAGGATGTATCCTCTCCACGGCGACGCCCTGGCGAGGATCAAGCGCGAGCTCGCCGCAAGACACGAGGCTCGTGAGGGGCAAGGGAACGCGGCGTGAGGTTGCGCCTTGCTCTGCCTTGTCGCTGCCGCCCCCTCCTTGGATGGGCGGACGGCGGCAGCGACAGGCAGGCCGGGCGAGCGGGCTCTCAGAAGATCTTCTTTGAGTTCATCCAGTCGTGCACGAGATTCAGCGTCTCCCCGAACCTCTGGAAGTGCACGACCTCGCGTTCCCTCAGGAATCGTAAGGCGTCCGTAACATCCGGATCGTCCGATAGGCGGATGAGATACTCGTACGTAGCTCTCGCCTTTTGCTCAGCGGCCATGTCCTCGTGCAGGTCGGCGACGGGGTCCCCCTTGGACTGAATGTAGCTCGCGACCCACGGCGCGCCGGCGGCGTTGACGAAGTACAGGGCCTTGTCGTGGTCGGCGTAATAGTCATCGAGTCCCGCGGCCTTGATCTCTTGCACGCTGGCGTCTTTGATGAGGTTGTAGACCAGGGACGCGATGATCTCCATGTGAGCAAGTTCCTCGGTGCCGATGTCGGTGAGCACCGCTTTCGCCTGGGATATCGGCATGGTATACCGCTGCGTCAGATAGCGCAAAGACGCCGCCAGTTCGCCGTCGGGTCCCCCGTATTGGGTGATGATCTCCTTGGCCAGCCTCGGGTTGGTGTACGATACCCTGATTGGATACTCGAGCTTCTTCTCATATATCCACATGGATCGCCACTCCCTCCTGTTACCTGTTGAAGGTGATCTCCCACGGCCACGGATCCTCCACCCAACGCCACGTGCCCTGGCTCGTGCTCTGTCCGTAGTTCAGAACGGGTCCGTACCGCGACTCGTACGCCGTCTTCGCCCTCTGAAGTTCCTGTGCCACTGCGTTGAAATCAGCTAGGGCGCGCTGGTCATCCGGATGGGTGTCCAGAAACAGGTTGAGATCTATGGCCGCAAACTCCAGCTCCATGATGCGAAGGAGCTCTCGACGTCTCTGATCCATGTGCTATCCCTCCGTCTCTGGGTTGCTGGGGACGGTCCCGGCCGGGGCCATCGCGGCCGCGGTCACGGCCGCATTCCCGGCTCGTACGGCCGGTACAGCTCCGGGAAGACCGTCCCTTTCATCAAGCCCTCGGCGGGGCTCCAAGTACGCGAGTACGTCTGCGGCGGGACGTAAGCCCGGGCGAGTTCGCCGTAATAACCTGTCGTTTGCCCCTCCGGGAGGCCGGTGCCGCCCGGAATGCTCGCCTTGATATCCGCCATCTGGCATTCCTCCCCGCGTCCATCGTTTCCTGCGCCGGGCTGTGCCGCGCAAGCGCGCCGGCCGCCGTTCCCGGCCGGAGCATGGCTCCTGTGCCATTCTATGCTCGGAGGACAGACGTTGTGCGGTGGGGACGGGTGCGCCGGGGCAGGTGGGGATGTTGAAATCCAGGAGTTGACATACGCGACAAGATATGATAGCATGTGAGTGCGAACATGTGTTCGGAGGTGGAACTCATGAGCGTGCCTGTTACGCGCCCGTTGACGAGGCCGAGGAGATGCCAGCACGCATTCCTCCATCATACAGTGAGGGTTCTCATCAACATGTCCGTGGGTGGGAGCACGCTTCTGCCTCTCACAGCTCGCTTCGTGATCACCAGCGGGAGAGGCGCCCCCTTGGCCGAGGTGGCCTACACGTGGCAGAATGCCGCAGAAGACGAGGCCGCGCTGCGTGCCGTCCTCGAGGCGTTGAGGATAGCCAGGAGGTATCAGGCCGAACGTGTCGTAGTTTACATAGATAACGAGCGCGCGGTCTCGGTCGTCACAGGCACCGGAAAGATCCCTCGCGAGTTTGTCGGGCTTGCTCTTCAGATAAGGGCACTCGCCCATACTTATAGGGCTTTCGATGTACGCTACGGCATGTCCGTGGTGGCTCCCACGCTGCTTGATGTGGGCAGGCCCGCGGTGTCTCGCACGGGCGAGGACGCAGCGTGCGTGGACGGACATGGTGACGATCCGGCGTCACATTATCATCTGGCGAAGGGCCGCAGCCGGACGGGCAGCATGGAGGACGAGGCACAGGAATGGACTTCATAGACGACGGAAAGTGTTTCGCCTGTGGCCCGAGGAACCCTATCGGGCTGAAGCTGAAGTTCCGCATGGACGACAAAGGCCGGGCCGTGGCAGTGTTTGAGCCCGGCGAGGAGTTCCAGGGCTTCGCGGGGGTGGTGCATGGAGGAATCGTGTGCGCCTTGCTGGACGAGGCCATGGCGTGGGCCCTTATCCTCCGCGGGAAGCTCGCGGTCACCGTCACGCTGTCCGCGAGATTCAGGAGGCCCGTTCGCGTGGGGAGCAAGGTAACTGTCTCGGGTGAGCTGGTGAAGAGCGGCTCAGCCAGGCACGTCCTCAGATCCGAGATAAGGGACGCGTCCGGGGAGCTTGCCGCGGAAGCGGAGGGCACGTTCCTCGTTGTATCGGACGTGCAGCCCCGAGAGGTTGGTCACGAGGACCGCACGTGATCGAGGGCCCCCGAACGGAACGCGCGACCGGGCAGGGCCACCCGCAACGGTCAAGACGACGCGGGGCGTTCGGAGTCTTCTTCCGCCTCGCCACGGGCGAGCTTGCCGAAGAAGGCCTTGTGGCGCTCGCGCATCTGTGCGTCGGTGGCGACGGGAGGCCAGAGATCCCCAATGGCGTCCTCATGGATCGCTTTGAAGAGGTTGTCATAGACGATAGGGTTTTCGCGGGTGAGAGCGCGAATGAGCGCTTTCACCTTGGCCCGGTAGCTTACTCCGTGCATCGGACACGGGTCGGGAGGCGGCTCGTAACCGAGCCGTCGAACCGCTCCCGTTACTTCCGACTCCTTGAAATAAACGAGTGGCCGGATGACGGTTATGCCGGTCCGGTCCAGAAACGTGACGGGCCGGAACGTGTGGACCTGTCCGGAGTACAGCACGCTCATCACGAAGGTCTCGACGGCGTCATCACGGTGATGCGCGAGGGCGACCTTGTTAAAGCCATTTTCGCGCGCCAAGCCGTTCAGGGCGCCGCGGCGCAAGTGAGAGCATATGGCGCACGGGTTCTCCTTCCGACCGGGGCTGAACGCGACCCGCGCGATGTTTGTCTCTTTCATGAAGAACGGCACGCCAACCCGTTCCGCGAATTTGACGAGCCTGTCCAGCCCATCGCCGTCCGCGTCCTGTTCGAAGCTCATGCCAACGTGCCCCGCAGCGACGGTAAAACCCACGGGTGAGTATGCGCGGATAGCAGCCAGCGCATAGAGAAGAAAGGCGCTGTCCTTGCCTCCCGAGAAGCCCACCAGGATGCGGTCGCCCTCGGATATCATTTGAAACTCGATGATCGCCCGCCAGACGCGACGTGCGTGGGAGCGGGAGAGCGTTGGGGGCTCCGGCCCCTCAAAACCCGGCAAGAAGGCATCATCGCACGGATCGTCTTTCACGTGTGCGGGACCTCCTAGTAGCTGCCTCACGTTGCGTTCGCTGGATTGAAGCCCACGCCGGCCCTTGCAAGACTCGGGAACGCCTGCCGCGCAAAGCCTAAGTATGGCGCTCGGAGTCTCCGTCTCATTTCTTGACGGTGCAGGGTTGCCAGCGCTTGCACGACGGAGCGCTGAGAATCTGGCTGCCTCGCGCGCCAAATTCGAGCGGGCGCGCCGGGAGAGCGCCGGCCCCGCGGAAGGCAACGCTGGCAACCCGGCGCCACAGACACCCCGCGCCGGAAAACAGCACGGACTTCTCGCGGTACATCTAGAGAGGCTCAAACCGCGCGGTGAAGTGTCTCAGAACCGGGGCCTCATACACCAGCTTCATGCCGCGTATCTTGTCTTTGCGGCCTGCGATCGCACCTAGGGCACGCGCCACCACGTCCATGTGCCTGTCGGTGTACACCCGCCGCGGCACCGCAAGCCGCACGAGCTCGAGCTCGGGGAAGACCTGCTCCCCCGTTTTCTCGTCTTTGCGGCCAAATGCGGCCGTGCCGAGCTCCACCGCGCGCACGCCAGCCTCCAGGTAAAGCTCGGCCACGATGGCCTGGGCGGGGAAGGCGCTCTGCGGCAGGTGCGGAAGGAGCCGCTTAGCGTCCACATAGACCCCGTGCCCGCCCGGCGGCTCGATGATGGGGACGCCTTCCTCCAGGAGACGGGTCCCGAGGTAGCCCACCTGCCCGATGCGGTCTTCAAGGTACGCCTCGTCGACTACCTCGCGGAGACCCCTCGCCATGGCTTCCAGGTCGCGGCCTGCCAGCCCGCCGTAGGTGAGGAAGCCCTCGTAGACGATGCCCCACTGTCCGGCGGTGCGGTAGAGCGCCTCGTCATTCGTGGCGAAGAGGCCACCGATGTTTACGAGGCCGTCTTTCTTGGTGCTCATGGTGCAGCCGTCCGCGTAGGAGAACATTTCCCGGGAAATCTCCGCGATGGTCTTGTTAGCGTAGCCCTCCTCACGCTCTTTGATGAAGTACGCGTTTTCGGCAAAACGCGCGGCGTCGAAGAAGACCTTGATCCCATGCTCCCTCGCTATTGCACTAACCTCGCGGATGTTGGCCATGGAAACCGGTTGGCCGCCGTTGCTGTTGCACGTGATAGTGATGTTGATGAAGGATATGCGATCCCTTCCGTACCGGCGTATCTCTTCCCGGAGCCGCCCGGTATCTATGTTGCCCTTGAACGGATGGCGCGTTGCAGTCTCGTAACCTTCCTTTATCACCAGGTTGACCGGCTCGCCGCCCTTCAGGCGGATGTGCCCCTCGGTGGTATCGAAGTGCATGTTGCCAAGCACCCGATCGCCGGGCTTCACGAGCATCGTCGTGAGAATGTTCTCAGCGCCCCTGCCCTGGTGAGTCGGGAGCACGTATTTGAAGCCCAGCAATTCGCTTACGGTATCACGGAGGTGGTAGAAGTTCTTGCTACCGGCGTAAGCCTCGTCCCCGATCATCAGCCCCGCCCACTGGTTGTCGCTCATCGCGGAGGTCCCGCTGTCGGTAAGGAGATCTATGTACACCTCCTGCGAAGGGATGTTGAAGACGTTGTACCCAGCCTCACGGAGCACTTCCTCCCGCCTCGATCGCGACGTCTGCCTGATCGGCTCGACCATCTTGATGCGGTACGGCTCGGCGTACTCGGACCTCTTTCGCACATGCCTTCCTCCCATTCACGGAGCTATTCGGCTCGCGATCGCCCTCCGCCGCGCTCGCCGGACAAAAACCTGCTACACTGCACAAAACCCACGGTCCCGCACCCTAAGCGCGACAATGGTAATTGTTCTACTCCGACCAGCGCTCTCCTGCCGGGGGCGCCGACGACCCTGGGGCCGTCAAGAACGGAAACGAAAACTTATGGCGCCGTACTTGGAGGAGGTGACGGCGTCCTTGAATAATGACTATTGAGACAATCCAACGCGGAGCCGTCAAGTTTCCCCCAATCCGGTGCGAAGGCGCCGGGGCGGAGTCAGAGGAAGGCTGGGAGAGGGGTCGACCTAGGGTGAGCAGGGTGGCGTGCGTTCAGTTCATGGCAAGACGCAGGGAGTCGCTTGACGACTTCGTGGCACGGGTGGACGACGTGGTGGCCCGGTCCGCGGTGGACCTCGGCGCAGACATGGTAGTTTTTCCTGCGTACACCGGTCTTGCCTATCTCGCTGCTGCATTCCCGGGGGCGAACCTTTTCCTTGGGCCCGGGTTCGGGGCAGCCGTGTCGAAAGTCTTCGCATCATCGCGAGCGAGCGACGCACAGGCCGATTTCCTGCGGCTTTTCTCCCGCCTTGCCGCACGGCACCGGGTGTACATCGCGCCCGGGACCATCCCGGTGCCCGGCCCAGGAGGCGTCCGTAACGAAGCACACCTGATATCCCCGGACGGGGACCTCATCGGAAGGCAGGCCCAGACCCACCTGTCCCGCGACGAGCGAGCCAGCGGTTTTGTGAGGTGTGTCGACGGGCTCGAAGTGTTTCAGACGTCCCTCGGAATGGTCGGATTTGCAGTCTGCGAGGATGCGTGGTATCCAGAGGTCGTGCGAATCCTGGCCCTGCAGGGTGCACAGATAGTGCTAGCGCCAACGGCGGTCCCGGCGCCCTACAGCGAATGGCACCAAGTGCGGGGCATGTGGCAGAACGTCCAGCAGAACCAGGTTTTCGGGGTGGAGGCATGCCTCGTCGGGCTGGCCGGCGGCGTCGAGTTCGAGGGCAGGTCCACCATCTACGCGACGTGCGAGATGACGGAAGGCGATACAGGCGTCCTTGCACGGGCCGCACGCACCACAGCCGAGGAGATCGTCGTCGCGGACCTGTCGTTCCCGTCCATCAGGGGGACCATCGAGCGATTCCCCATCTTCAAGCACCTCAACCCACGGCTCTACAGCACGTGGTTCCCCCAACTGTACCGGGAACACACTATGGGCGGCGTTGCCGCCGCGGCTACGGGCCCGGCCATGGCCGGGCTGGCGTCCGGAATGCCGCACGCCGCTGGCTCGTGCGTAAACGCGCCCGGTGCCCCGCATGGGACGCAGGCTGCCCCCGCATCCGCCATCCCGCCTGCATCCCGGGTCGCGTCCGCGTCATCCGCATCGGCCCCGCCGTCCGCTCACCCGGAGGCCGCCGGCCGAGCGTCAACGCTTCCCACGAGTATCCGCACGGCGCCCACCCCTGCGCGCGCGGACGACAGAACGGCCGCGCGCGAGAGCGCGCCGCGGCCGCCGGCCGGCCAAAGGATAGCCAGCATGTTCCGCGGCCTGGCGCTCAAGGCGCTCCTCTTGTGGGCGTCCAGGCCTGCGATGATCCGGGGTTACCTTGCCAGGAAACGCATAGTTCCGAGTGACGCGTGCGCCGGGCTCCTCCCAGGCCCTAGCCGCGGCCCGCGCGAAGCCGATGATCCTCGCGCAGTCGCAGGCTCTCCTTACGCTGCTCACGAGGGTCAACTGCCGGCCGACGTCAGCCGCCCGTCCCGTCGTCCGTCCAGGGTACGCGTGGCGGCTGTGCAGATGCGGTTGGACATCATCAAGGATGCAAGGAGCTACGCCGAAAGAATCTACGGCCTCACGAAGAACGCGGTCGACAAAGGCGCGCAGCTCGTGGTGTTCCCCGAGGATTCGGGCACGCCGCTCGTGGGCCTGCTCCCCGGCATAGACAAGCTCGCCGCGAAAGGCATAGACGCTGCAGTGGCTGACGTGGCCGGGGAGGACGTCAAGGTATGCGAGGTCTTCCGGGTCATCTCGCCTGCGGTAAAGCGTATCTACGAAACGACCTTCTCGACTCTCGCCCGGGCGTTCCGCGTCTACATCATCACAGGGAGCGCGTTCCTCGAGGACGACGACGGCAAGATGCGCGTGATCGGCTACTTCTACGGCCCAGACGGGGAACTCATCGCGCGCCAGCGCAAGCTCCACCTGGTGCCGATGGAGGCGGCGTGGGGCTTCGAACCAGGCTCAGAGCTCGAGGTCGTTGACACTCCGCTCGGGCGCATCGCCTTTCCCATTTGCATGGACGCGACCTACTTTGAGACCTTCCGCATCGCCCGCCTGCGCGGAGCGGACATCGTGGTGATCCCATCCGCCAACAGCGAGGAGTACCTCTTCTGGCGCACGATGCGCGGCATCTGGCCGAGGGTGCAGGAAAGCCAGGTGCTCGGCGTATCGGCCGCCGCGGTCGGCAACCTGCTGGGAATACCTTTCACGGGGCGAAGTGGGCTTCTGGCACCATTGGAGATGACGCCGTCCGGCGACGGCTGGCTCTCGCGCGCGGCCTCGTTTGACCAGGAAGAGGTAGTGGTGGGCGAGCTGGACCTCGACGCCCTGCGTCGATTCAGGGACGAGAATCCTCTGGATTTCAACGTCCGCTTGTATGAAAGGTACCTGCCGGCACTCTACGGAAGCAGAACCGAAAGGTAAAGCTCAGGTGAGTGACGGAAGGACTCCACGGAGGGATCTCGGATGAACAGGTCGAGAATGGAGTCGATACAAGCCAGGCTAGATGAGGTCTCCGGAAACAGGAAGGACCCTCAGGGACGCCTCCTGGCTAGTGGGACTGAGCTAGAATAACGCAGGGAGGCCTTTCTGCACATTCGGTGCGATGCCCAGGTGTCTGAAAGCGTGCTCCGTGGCGCGACGGCCGCTGGCTGTGCGGACCACGAATCCTATCTTGAGAAGAAATGGCTCCACCATGTCGACGAGGGTGTCCTGCTCCTCGTTGAGCGTGGCGGAGAGCGCCTCGATCCCTACGGGGCCGCCCCCATAGAACTCTATGATGGCCCTGAGATACTTCCTGTCGAGATTGTCGAGGCCCGCATCGTCTATGCCTTCCATGGCGAGGGACGCGGCCACCACGTCCTTCGTGATGACCCCTTCGGCCTTGACCTGGGCGTAGTCGCGCACTCTCTTCAGGAGCCGATTCGCGATCCTCGGCGTGCCGCGCGAGCGCCGCGCGATCTCCGCCCTGGCCTCGTCTTCCACGGAGACCTTCAGTATGGACGCGGATCTCTCGAGGATCTCAGCTAGCTCCTCCGGCGGATAGAAGTCCAGGTGATGGAAGATGCCGAACCGCTCGCGGAGCGGCGCGGAAAGGAGCCCGGCCCTCGTGGTAGCGCCGACGAGCGTGAAACGCTTGAGCGGGACCTTTATCGTCTTCGCGAAGGCTCCCTTGTCCACCACGAAGTCGATCTGGAAGTCTTCCATGGCGGAGTAGATGAACTCCTCGACCACCTTGGGCAGCCTGTGGATCTCGTCGATGAAAAGCACGTCGCCGTCCTCGAGGTTCGTGAGTATGCCCATGAGGTCGCCCGGCCGCTCTATGGCGGGCCCTGACGTCGAGATTATGTTGGATTTCATCTCGTTCGCGATTATGTGCGCGAGCGTAGTCTTGCCGAGGCCGGGCGGGCCATACAGAAGGACGTGGTCAAGGGCCTCGTTGCGCCTTCTCGCCGCCTCCACAGCTATGGCAAGGTTCGCGACCACCTGCTTCTGCCCGGTGAACTCGGCAAGCACCGATGGGCGAAGGCTGCGCTGGTAGGTCTCTTCTTCTGTCTGTTCCTCCGCACTTACAAGCCTCACTCGAGCCATCGTCACGCCCCCATCAAGTTCCTCGAGCGGCGCTCGCGCCCAGCCATGGCCTTCCGGCATCAGGTGCCGCGTCGCTCTCTAGCATGTTCCGAGGACCTATATATCTCTTGTATGACCGCCTCCGCGGTCCGAAGCTCCGGTCGCTTGGCCATCACCTGACGGATCATTTCCTCGGCCTCTTGCCGCTTGTAACCGAGCTGCAAGAGGACCTCGAGGGCCTCCGCCGCCACCTCGTCCACGGGCGGAATCGCGGTCGCGGCGGCCACCCGCCCCGCCACAGCGCCCCCGGCCTGCCTTTCCGCCTCCTCGCCCTCTGCTCTCAGCGCAAACCTGCCGACCTTCCCTCTCAACTCCGCAACGATCCTGGCCGCCCTCTGCTTGCCGATGCCCGGGAGCGAGCTAAGGGTCGCTATGTCGGAGTCCTCGATGGCACGCGCAACGCGCGGCGTCGGCACCGTGAGGGCTTTCAGGGCCGCTTTCGGGCCGATGCCTCCGACGGTGATGAAATGCTCGAAGAACTCCTTGTCGACCTCGCTGAGGAATCCGACGAGCACAGGCACGGTGTTGCCGACACCGCCTGGCACCCCCTGGATGTAGAATATGGTCTCCAGCCTGACCTCCTGCTCTCGCCGGGGCACGAGCGCCCTGGCTGTGGATGGAGATACGAGCACGTCGTAGGAGAGCCCGCCGACCTCTATGCTGACGCGGTCTTCTTGAATGCGGACGAGTTTGCCCGTGATCGCGGAGATCAAGTAAGCTCACTGCCTCCAAAAGGGCGGGCTAACGCTGTCGCGCCCCCGACATCTCGTACGTGGCATGTGTAAGGAAGTTGTGATGGCAAAGCGCAAGAGCGAGCGCGTCGGCCACGTGATCCGGCTCGGGGACTTCCTCGAGGCCCAACCGCACCTGAATCATCCTTTGGATCTGTTCCTTGCTGGCCGTGCCCTGCCCCGTGAGCGCCTTCTTCACGCGCGCCGGCGGGTACGAGACGACTTCGATCCCTCTGGCCCCGGCGGCGAGCAGGATGACGCCGCGGGCGTGACCCATCAGCACGGCGGTCCTGGGGTGCCGGTAGCTCGTGTAAAGGTCTTCAACTATGACCGCGGCCGGAAGGTGCTCGGACAAGATCGACAGCACCCCGTCGAATATCTCCTTGAGCCGTACTTCGAGGCGGGCGGACGCGGTTGTGCGAACGAGCCCCGCCTCGACTAGGCGCACCGAGCAGCGAGACACTTCGACGACGCCGTACCCAGTATCAACGAGGCCGGGATCGATGCCGATGATCCGTTGGCCTTCGGCCATCAGGGCCTCTCCCCTGTTGCGAGGGTCGACATCGCGTGGCACACTGAGCGCCTCCCGTCCACCCGATTATACCATCCGCGCCTGCGGGCGGGCAACTGATGTTCGGGGAATGGGGTTCTGCGTGTGCGCGGGATCGGCGCGGCAAGTACGCGCGAAGGCGCACCCTCTGGATGCCTGGATGCGCCCTCGCACCTGCCTGCCGACACGCCTCGTATCCGGGGTGCCGCGGTGCCACGGTATCGCGGCGGATGGATGCCATAGCTACAAGCTACACATGGATGCTCTACATCGAACGCCGCTACTAAGCCCACTTCCCGCATTAGGAACGCGGCCGAGTTGAGAAATGACCTTTACCTTGGGAGACGTGTCCTCCGTGGAAAACGAGCCAAGATCAGGTCCCACAAACCCTCCCCATCACTACTCTCACAGAGTGCTCGGCGCTCGCGCCGTCCCGGGGTCTTGCCGCTCCGACCGGGATGAACCCCACAAGCTCCCCCGGCGCGCGGTATTCGGGCAAGACCGTCCCGCGGCCGGGCGCAGCAGGCACCGGCTCCAGCTCCTGGCCGTCCAGCTCGATGCGGGCAACGCCCCGGCTCACGTGGTCGGGGTTCTCTACACGGATGACATAGGTGCGGCCGCGGAAGACGCGCCTCACGGTAAACCCGGGCCACTCTTGCGGGATGCACGGGTCTATGACGAGCCCGTCGTATTCAGGCCTCACCCCGAGGATCCACTGTGACGCCGCGACGAACATCCATGACGCCGTGCCCGTGAGCCAGGAGTTCTTGGCCTCACCGAACCTCGGGCAGTCGGGGCCGGCTATCATCTGAGCGTACACGTAGGGCTCAGCCTTGTGGATCTCCGACATCCGCTCACGCGCGGTGGGAAGCAACCTGGAATAGTACGAGTAGGCTCTGTCTCCCCTCCCCAATGCGCACTCGGCAATTATCGCCCATGTATTCGGGTGACAGAATATGCCGGCGTTCTCCTTGACTCCAGGAGGATAGCAGGTACATGCACCGATGGCCTCGGAGTAGCGGGTGAAAGCCGGCTGCTGCAGGACTATGCCGTGTGGCGTTGCAAGGTGCGCCCACACTGAGTCCATGGCGGCGATCCCTCTCTCACGTGGCGCCACCCCGCTCATCACCGCCCAGGGCTGAGTCTCGAGGAAGATTCGTCCCTCTGCGTTGTGGGAGGATCCCACGGGCGCGCCGGAGTCGTCGAAGGCCCTGATGTACCATTCACCGTCCCATGCGTGGGCGTTTATGGCCGCGACCATGTCGCGGGCTGCCGCCGAGTACGCCTCCGCCTCCTCGTCGTTGCCCTTGAGGCGCGCGATGGCCGCCATCTCGGACGCCGCGCATACGAAAAGCTCGCCGATGAGCACGGATTCGGCCACCCTGCCGTCGTGCTGCGTCCTCCAGTTGAGGTTCAGGCAGTCGTTCCAGTCCGCCTCGCCTATAAGCGGTAGCCCATGGGGGCCGAGGTTAGCAAGGATGTATGACATGCACCGCCTGAGGTGCTCCTCCAAGGTGACCGGACGCGGGTCGTCCGCGAACGGTGCCTCCATCGACAAGACCCCAAGGTCGCCGGTCTCCTTTAGGTACTGGGCTGTCGCGATGACCAGCCACATCGGGTCATCGTTGAACCCGCTGCCGATGTCGTTGTTACCCTGCTTGGTCAGGGGCGAATACTGGTGATAGGTGTTCCCCGCGGCAAACTGAATCGCCGCGAGTTCCCGAAGGCGCGTCGCCGCGCTCGATGGGACCTGGTGCAGGGCACCAAGGATGTCCTGGCTCCCGTCGCGGAACCCAATGCCCCTGCTGATGCCGGACTCGTAATAGGATGCGGACCGCGCAAGCTTCAGCGTGGTCAAACACTGATATTGGTTCCACACATTGATCTCCCGGGCCATGTTGGAATCGGGTGTCTTGGCCTGGAACCCCGCCAGGAGGAGGTCCCAGTGCCGCGCGAGCTCCTCCCGCGCCGCCGCGACCGTGCGCGGGTCGAGGTAGCGCGATATGACCTCACGCGCTCCCGCCTTGTTGACTCGCCCGTCCGCTGTGAATTTCGCCCCTGGTTTGTTCCAGGCAAGCCCCAAAACGAACAAAACGTGTTGCCGCCCGCCCGGGCCGAGAGACACACGCACGCAGTGCGACCCGATGGGCGCCCAACCATACGCCAACGAACCGGACGCCTTCCCTTCTATCACGGCCCGCGGCGCCGAGAGCGTGCCGTACGGGCCGAGGAAGGCCTCGCGATCCGTGTCGAATCCTACTACTTCGCCGCTGGTGGCGAAGAACGCGAAGTGGTCCCTTCTCTCGCGGTACTCCGTGGTGTGGTATATGACGCCGTCCTCGACCTCGACCTCACCGATATTCAGGTTTCTCTGGAAGTTCGTCTGGTCATCAAGCGCGTCCCATAGGCAGAACTCCACGAACGAGAAGAGGGTGATGTCCTCACGGTGATCATTGCGGTTCTCAATCACGACCTCCCACACTTCGAGAGGCTCATCAACCGGGACGAAGTAGGTCACATCAACGGCGAGCCCTCGGCGCGACGACTTGATGGAGGTGTACCCGAGCCCATGGCGGCACTCATAAAAGTCGAGGGGCTTCCGCACAGGTTGCCACGTGGGAGACCAGAAGTCCCCATCGGAGTGGCGAATGAAAAGGTACCTGCCGCCTTCGTCGGTTGGAATATTGTTGTACCGGTAACGCAAGATGCGCCTGAGCCTCGCGTCAGAGTAAAAGCTATAGCCTCCACCGGTGTTTGAGACGATCGCGATGTACTCGCGCGTGCCGAGGTAGTTTATCCACGGGGACGGCGTGTCCGGACGTTCTATGACATACTCGCGCCGTTCGTCGTCAAAGTGCCCGTACCTCATCCCTGACGGTCCCTCCTTGGCCTTGTCGGCGTGGGTAGCCTTTCATTTACCGGTGGCGGGGACGCCAGGAAGGCATCCCCGCCACCATCTGTCCCGGGCCTGGGCGGTCCAGACCTACTTCTCGCGCTGCAGTGCCTCGTCAACCTTCTTTGCAGCTGCGTCTAGATAGCGCTTGACGTCATCGGCTTTGTACTTGCCGACGATGTAGTCGCTTAGGACGTTCTTGAACTCAGAAACGATGGCGTTCTCAATGTCGCCCCAGACCGCCAAAGGCGGGTAAGCCGTGGCATAGCCAAGAGCGGTCTTGAACGTCTTCCAGACTCCCGTTGAGTAGTAAGGATCATCGTATGCGGCCAGGGTCGCTGGGAGCATGTGGGAGAGGTGCTGAGTGTAATCCACCATCTTCTCCTTCTCAAGCAGGAACTTTATCCATGCCTTGGCTGCGTCCTTGTTCTTGCTGGCCTTGAATATCACGAGGTTGCTTCCGCCAGAGAAGGCTGCCCGGCCTTTCGAGCCCTTCGGCGGCTCCACCACGCCATAGTTCAAGGTCGGGTTCTCCTGCTCGATGTTGGCTATGTTCCACGGGCCCATGAAGCACATGGCGACGTTGCCGTTTATGAAGGCCGCGTCAGCCTGCGGCTGGTTGTACTCGGCGCAGGCCTTGTCCGCAAGCCCGTTCTCGACCAGGCTCACATACCACCGCATGGCCTGCACACCGGCCTCGCTGTTGAAGATGGCCTTCTTCGCCGCGACATCGACGAGATCTCCACCGTTAGCCCAGAGGATGATCGCCCAGTTGTGGATGAGGTCCCACGCGTTCGTGCCAGCCATGGCGAACGCCTTGCCAGGCCCAAGCGCCTTCGTTATAGCCTTGCCGACCGTTATGACCTCGTCATAGGTCTGCGGCGGGTTCACCTTCGCCGCAGCGAACATGTCCTTGTTGTAGAACAGGCACCTGGTCTCGGCGAACCAGGGCACGCCGTAGTAGCGGCCCTTGTAAGTCGTGGAGTCCAGGTTCGCCTTCATGAACGCCGAGGCGCCGCCGAACTCCGCGATGTTGATCTCCTCAAGGCCGCCCGTCGCTGCGAACTGGGGGTTCCACGTCGTGCCCACCTGCGACACGTCAGCCCCCTCGCCGGTGGCGATCGCAGCTGCGATGCGTGACCAGGCAGTATCCCATCCTACGATCTCCCAATTGACCTTGACGCCTGTCTGGGCCTGGAACTCTTGCGCCACCTTGTTCAGCCACACGGTGTGCGTCTCGTCGGGGGCGTTGGGCATGACCCAGAACGTTATCTCCTTGGGAGCCGCGGACGCCGTCACTACGCTGAGCAATGCGAAGAGAACGGCGCAGACAAGAATCCACCTTCTCAGTGTCATCTGAATTCGCCTCCCATTGAGGATGAGTTGTGTTTGGTTACCCTGGAACCCGGAGAACCCTCTAGTCGCTGAACTCCACTAGGCCTCACTCCGAGTCGCCTGGACTCGCGCACGACCACACTCAAGTCACACCCAAACTCCAGAACTCCAGACACTCCACGCCCTGCCAGGCCATCGGCGGCCCGCCGGCCCTTGCCCGTCCATCCGGGCCAGACGCGGGTCTCGCGATAACGGCCCGCCCCGTCCGTGGCCTCACCTCCCTTCCGTCGTCGGCCAATGATACCTCGTTTGTTCTTGCGCTGCTCCCTGCGATGTCGATGCGCGGTCGTTGCCCCTAGCCCGTCACCCTTTGACAGAACCAGACACGAGGCCCTCCACGATATGCCTCTGAATGAGCGTGAAGAGCACCAGGACGGGTATGGTCACAATGATGCACGCCGCCATCATCCCTGCCCATCGGGCTTCCTGGTTCGTTATGTACTCGAGGATACCGACGGCCACCGTCTTTGTCGCTCGCCCCGTGAGAAGCGAGGCGAAAAGGATCTCGTTCCAGCTCATGATGAACGCGTATATGCCGACTGCCGCTATGCCGGGTCGCGCAATGGGGATGATCACCCGGAAGAGGGCACCCACAGGGGTGCATCCGTCTATCTGAGCCTGTTCGTCTATCTCCCTCGGTATGTTGGCAAAGAAACTGCGCAACATGAGGATGCTGAAGGGAAGGGCAAACGACGAATACGTGATTATGAGCCCTTGGTACGTGTTCTTGAGCTGAATCCCCGTCCATTTGTTGATGTAGACGAACAGGATGAAGTACGGGATCAGGAATAGTATCCCGGGAAACATCTGGGTCACGAGGAGCGAGAGCACGTACGGTCCTTTGCCCTTGAACTCGAACCGGGCGAGGGCATAGCCTGCAAGAATGCTGAGGGCCAGGCAGAGCACCATTGTCCCGACGGATATGATCATGCTGTTCCTGAAATAGTCCAAGATCCTCACGGTGCGGTTGACGTTCCTGTAATTATCCAGGGTGAACGTACGCGGGATCCACCTTGGAGCAAGGTTCGGATCGGTTATGTCGGCCGACTGTATCTCAAGGCTTGTCTTGAAAGAGCCGGACACCATCCACAGGTACGGAATGAGCACAACGACGAGCACAAGGATCACCGCGGCGTAAAGCCCCACCCGCTCCGCGATTCGGATCGCCTTCACCCGGGGCGACCTCATGCTTCGATACGCTTTTTTCTCGGGATTCGCGGGGTTCATTGTCGTATCAGTCCTCCACCGATGTGCCGGGCTTGAGAGTCCGGAGATAGATGATAGCCACCACAGTCATCATCAGCACCAGGACCACCGACATGGCCGCACCCATGCCGTACCTCAGGTTATCGAAGGCCTGCCTGACAACGAAGGTCGATGGCACTTCCGCGTAGATCCCGGGGTCGTCCCCGAGCATCACCTTAAACTGGTTGTACGCGTTGAAGTTCCAGAGGATGTTCAGCAGAAGCAGCGTCTTTGTGACCGGTAGGATGTGCGGCCAGGTAACGTAGCGGAACCTCTGCCACCAGTTCGCCCCATCGATCGATGCGCACTCCAGGAGCTCGCGGGGAACCGATTGCAGGCCCGCCAAAAGGAGCAGGCTCGCAAACGGCCAACCCTTCCATATGCTCGCCACCATCACTGAGAACATCGTCCTCGTCCCAACGAGCCACACGAGGGGCTCCTTGATGAGGCCCAGGGACATTAAGAAGCTATTCACAATGCCTACCCTCGCCTGGAAGATGAACCGCCACACGCTGTAGGCAACGGAATCGGGCATGATGTACGGCAGGAGCACGAGGCCTCGCACAATGGTCCTCCCATAGAACCGCTGATTGAGAAGGAGAGCGACGGCGAGACCTATGACGTATCCGATGGTGATGGTCACCACGCCATAGTAAAGCACGTTGGCCACGGACCTCAGGAACAGGACCCCGTCCGGGTCGCTGAGATCGAGGGCTTCCAGATAGTTCGCAAGCCCCACGAAGGGGGCGGCACGCCAATTAGCGATCGTGTAGATGTCAAGGTTCCGGAAGCTAATAAACACGCCCCAGACGATGGGGATCACATGAACGAAGATCGTGCCGAGAAGAGCGGGGGCAATCAGCAGATAAGGCAGCGTCCGTCTCCAGGCGAGAGCCCTCGATGCCCTTCCCACTGCGGCACTTGCGCGCGAGCGAACCTGCGCCTCCAACTCCTCACCCCCCCCTTTGTTCCACAGGAGACAGACCCCCGCTCGGTAAGCGAATTGTGGCTGTCCATCGATGTCATTCCATCGGTCAAAAAACCCCGTCACGCGGGTACCAGCATGGTCGGCTTCAGCACGATCCCAGGCACATCGCGCCCCTCAGATATCACGGACACAAGCATGTCGGCGGCGAGGCGCCCCTGCTCGTATAGGGGCGCTTGTATGCCGCCCAACGACGGCTCGATGAATCTCGTGGAGGGAAGGCAGTCGCCGGCCAAGAGCAGGAAACCGTTTTGTGTTCCAGACGCCGGGACCAGGCCTCTCTCACGGAGCGCACGGAGGGCACCCAGCGCGGTCGGGTCGCTGCTGCAGATGATGGCCGATACCCTGGCGTGCTCATCGTGGTCGAGGAGGCGAAGCGCGGCCCAGTACCCTCCGCTAACCGTATAGTCCCCTTCCCGGACCAGACGCTCATCATACGGGATACCTGCCTGCTCCAACGCGGTCTTGTAGCCTTCGGCGATGCTCCGCTTGTTGGGCAATAGGAAATTGCTGGGCTCCTTGATGAGCCCGATACGCGTGTGGCCGAGGGAGATCGCGTACCGGGTGGCGGCGATGCCCCCGGCCACCGCGTCGATCTCCACGAAATTGTGGGTTTGCTCGGGGTAACAGTAGCCCAGCGACACGAAGTGGAACCCCTTCTCTGAAAGCTCCTTCACTATGCTATCGGCTCCTGTCATCCCGTACAATATGGCCCCGTCGACGTTGCGCCGCTTCGTCAGCCGAACGACCTCTCTAAGAGCATCGTCCCGATTCGTCGGCACTGACAGCACCATGTCGTAGCCGCGCTCGTTGAGGAGATCAAGGGCCCCTTTGATCTGTTCGATCATGCCGGGATCGTGGAACACGAAATCCGACCCGAATGGAACCACGAACCCGATCGCGCCGGTCCGCTTCTGCCTGAGACTGCGGGCCGCCGAGTTGGGGTGGAAGTCGAGATCCGCCATAGCCGCTAGAACGCGCGAGCGCGTCTCTTGCCTGACCAGCTGACTCCTGTTCAGCACGCGCGACACGGTCTTCACGGAAACGTTTGCCTTCTTGGCGACATCGTATATGGTTGCCATGTCTTGAGCTCCCACTGCCGGAATGCGGCTGGCGAGAAGATGTTGTGTCTATCGGTGTCATATCATTGATTCAACGCATGTGGCGGAATTCCTTCTTTCAGCGCGGGTATTTTCTTTTGTGTGGGCTGGTCTTTGTCTACTGATGTCACTCGCCTGGGGATACATGGATATGGATATGGGTATCGTCTTGGCCCGGTCCGCCTCAAGCACACCACACCGTCCACAAGGGGCGAGACAGGTAGCATCAGGCAAGGACGCGGCGAGGCCGACAGGTGGGCGCTTCGTTGTCTCGCTTCCCTGTCTGTAGTAGGCGCAAAGGCTGGCGTGGGCACGAGGCGGGGCGCCCCGCCTGGCGCGGCGCTCGTAAACGAAGCGCGCCCGGAGCGCACCCGGAGGGCGTTCGGGCACACAAGTGCGGTGCGCACGGTGCGACGCAAGGCGCAACGGCGACCGGGACGGGACGCGGCCGCGCGCAAGCCGTTTCAGGCAGGCCGCGATTGGGTCGCGGCTGGGTCCTGACCCTGACCGTCTGACCGTCTCGGCCGCCGCGCACACGGCCGCTGCGTACATAAAAAAGCCTTCCGGCAGCGACCTACTCTCCCGCACCGTTGCCAGTGCAGTACCATCGGCGCTGGAGGGCTTAACTTCTGTGTTCGGAATGGGAACAGGTGTTTCCCCTCCGCTATTG
>DUSX01000026.1 GCA_012842395.1 Bacillota bacterium | reverse complement strand
CATCGACCGTTACCTGTCCGGGAGAATACGCTATTCGAACACGGAGACGGTCGACCGTGCGCACGGCGCGCTGACCACGGAAGAGGGCCTCGATGGCAAGGCCTCCATCGCCCTCGGGACGTGCGAAGTCCAGGCGGAGGGCAAGATCGCCGAGTCGCGTCGCCTGCACGAGGACGTTCGCGTCAGCGAACGGGAACTGGCCGTCTCGATGGCGAGGCCGGTGGAAATTGGCTACAAGTATCTTCCGCGGCTCAATGTCGTTGGCGAAGCGGCGTTCAAAGATGTCACGACGTCCAGGCTGAGCACGGGCGCGCTCAAGGACTCGCGCGGCCAGATCTCGCTGGGTCTCGAGCTCACCCTGAACCTTACCGGCTCAACCCAGTTCAAGGCGGCCTACCGGCGCACCAGGAACAACGGCGGGTTTGCGGGCACGACCTGGGACGAGGACGTGCTGCAATTTGAGCTCAAGCTCCGGTACGGCGGCCGGTCATAGTCCGATGTCGGCACAAGTGATCGACGCACATGAGGGCGACGGTGAAGGTGACGGTGAAGGCACCGGCACGGAGGAAGGGGAGAGGCAGAAGTGGGCGGCATGACGGGCATCGCTCTCATCGTCGCCGATGCGCACGACAGGATCGTGGCACTCAATTCCGCGGCCGAGCAGATCATCGGCTTGAGCATGCCCCAAGCGGGCGGTCGCCCTGTGGCGGAGGCGCTTTTCTCGTGGTCGCGCAGCGTGGAGCCGCACCCTGACCTCACGAAGATGGACCACGAACTGATTGCGAGGGCCGGCGGGTCGGCGAGCCACGAACGGGGGCACGAAAGCGGGCCGGGAAGGTGCCGCGGAGAGTACTACGAAATGCACTCGTCGCCGCTCCGCAACTCCCGGGGCGATCACATCGGCAGGCTCATCGTCATCCGCGATGTCAGCGGCAGCAAGGGGTCGCAGGCGGGTCTATTCCGCCAACGGTGGGCCCTCGCTTCCGCCGAAGAGCGCGAGCGCCTGGCACGCGATCTTTACGACAATCTCGGCCAGGTGCTAGCGTACCTCAACGTGCAAGCGCAGGCCGCCCGCGAGCAGCTAGCGAGGGGAGAGACTGCGAAGGCCGACGAGTTCCTGCGGGACCTCGTCGCTGTCGTCCAGGCAGCCTATGCCGAGGTCCGGGAATACATCCAGGGGGTGAAGAAGAGATCCTCTCCCACGCGCAAGTAGCGTGGAGGCGCGGGAGAGTGAATTCACGCAGCGAAGGACCCTAAGTCTCCGGGGGCTTATGCTGCATAGTTCGTCGTGAAGGAGCGGGGGGCGGGGGATGGCGTGTGCCTCCTTTCGGGAAGGCAGCCGGCCAAATCCCGCTCGTCCATTACATTGTCTCCCTGTTCCCCATCACAGGTCCAAAACGTTGGCAGGAGCCTATCGGGAAGTGCCGAATCACATAATGTGAGAGTTGGCATCGATGATCCGCATAACCCACAGCATGCGTGACATTCCACAACACATATGATGGTATCGGCACAGGCTCCGCTACACTCGGCTGCTCTCGCGGACGGCGATGTGCCGGGCGCGGAACGCACAGCCAGTCGAGCCCGCCGCGCACATCGCGAAAGGTGGTGTTGGCAATGGTGTGTCTCCGCCGTGGACGCATGTGCACCTGTGCGGCATCCCTGGCGGCCTGCCGGCTCATGGCACTCGTCCTCATGTCCGCCGTTTCCACGGCAGTCCTCGTAATGCTCGCCGCCCCGGGCGCGCTGGCGAAGGAGTTCTCCGTCGTCAGGGTGGACATCCACGCCGCAGTGCAGTCCGATGGCTCCTTGCTCGTCCGCGAGGATCGCACGTTCCGTTTCGACGGCGAGTTCTCGCGAGTGCGGCAGTGGATCCCGCTGGATAAGGGAATCTCCATCGAGGACATCCGCGTGTTCGAGGGAGACGAAGAATACCGCGACGTCTCGTCGACCGGTGCCGCAGCGTCGACCGCGACGGGCGGCGCAGGCAGCGCGGATGAGCGAATCCCCGGGACGTATCGCGTGACCCGCACCGCCGACCAGGTCGAGGTTGCCTGGTACTTCAGAGCTGAGGACGAAGATCGCACCTTCTCGCTGGCCTATCGGATGCAGGGCGCGGTCGTGTCCCACAACGACGTCGCCGAGCTCTACTGGAAGTGCATCGGCGACCAGTGGGACGTTTCGTCCGAGGCCGCTCACGTCACGATCGACCTTCCGCCTGGTGCGGCCAAGGAAGACATACGGGCCTGGGCGCACGGTCCGCTCTGGGGCGTGGTGTCGATAGACAGCCCGACGCGGGTCGCGCTCAGCGTGGCGCCGGTCCCGGCGAAGACCTTCGTCGAGGCGCGCGTCCTTTTCCCCAAGTCCCTCGTGCCAGCCGCCACCCGCTCATCGGGGCGTGATGCGCTGGCCGCCATTCTCGAGGAGGAAGGGGAACTCGCCCGCCAGGCCAACCTGGCAAGACAGAGGGCAGCCGAGCGCGAGGCGCAGATGGCGCGGCTGCGCAAGTACAACGCGTTCCTCGCACCCGGAGTGCCGCTGCTTGCGCTCGCGTTCTGGTTACTGTTCCTCTACCGGCGATATGACCGCGAGTACAGGCCCGAGTTCAAGGGCGACTACTATCGCGAGCTCCCTGCGACATACACCCCAGCCGAACTCGGAGTGCTGTGGCACTTCGGATCCCCGTCCGCCGCGGACTTCACGGCCACGATCTTGGACCTCGCGAGGCGCGGCTATCTGACCATCGAGGAGCGAAGGACCGAGCGCAAGCGAATGCTTGGCCTCCTCGGCACAGCCACTGACGTGGATTACGTCATCCGGGCGACGGGCAAGGGAAAGGATGATACCCTTCTCGAACATGAGAAAGCGCTGTACAACATCCTCCTTTACACGATCGGCGACGGCCAGTCCGTGACGTTCGACGAGATCACAGCCTATGCCAAGAAGAAGCCGGGAACCTTCGCGTACTACTACCGCGACTGGCAGGCAAAGGTACGCGACGACGCGAAGCGCAATGATTTCTTCGATAGCTCATCCTCGACAGGGCGACTGGTTGGCGTCCTCTGCGGCATCGGCCTCGTGCTGGCCGGGGTGGGATTGTCTCTTCTTTCCTTCGCGTTCGTCGTATCAAGCGTCACATGGGCCATCACCGGTGTGATCATTGTTATCCTCTCGGCGGCCATCAAGAGGCGGTCGAGGAAAGGCCAGAACGAGTTCGCCATGTGGAGGGCATTCCGCCGATTCCTCCTGGATTTCTCGTCCTTGCACGACGTCCCGGTTCCTGCCCTCGCGTTATGGGAGCACTATCTCGTGTACGCGACTGCGCTAGGCGTCGCAAGACAGGTAATCGAGCAACTCAAGGTGGTGTTCCCTGAGCTGTCGCAGCCGGGCGCGCACACGGGATTCGCACAAGCGTGGCTCGTGTCCTCGGCCAGCACGGACCTGGGGAGCGCCCTCACAGGCCTCACGACGTCGCTGGAGCATGCCATCGCGACGAGCTTGGAGTCATCCTCCTCCGGAAGCGGAGGCGGCTTTTCAGGAGGAGGCGGTGGCGGCGCAGGCGGCGGTGGCGGCAGCGCAGACTAGTGCTTACTAGGGCGGACCAGGGCTGACCAGCGCCACCTAGGGCGACCTAGGGTGGGGGCTGGTGCCGAGGCGCCGACATGTCTCGGCCTCCCTCCTTGCCATGTCCGGAGGGCGCGCGGCCGGCTCTCGTGCTGGCCGCGCTATGCCCGCGCGACGCCGCGCCGCGCGTCAGCCAGCCCTGCCTAGACGCCAGATGACAGAGGGTGCCCGGGTCAGCCCCGTCCGCTCGGCGCGCCCGTTAATTCGCTCACGCCTTCGATGCCGGACGAGTTGCCCTCGCCGAAGACTACGCCGCGGTGCCTCCCGATCTTGGGCGGAGATCTTGGGCGGATAAGAGGTGGCGGTCATCAAGGCGGCGCTGCGCGACAGGCGCCGGGAGCCACCATCCCGTAAGAGCCGGCAGCCGCGGCCAAGGGCGCGACGTCATGGCGGCTGGGCGAATCGTGCCGAGAAGCATACTCTTCTCGCTTCTTTGTCCGAGGCCGGCCCCTGCTCTTTGGCTTTTACCTTAGCACGAACACGCCCCATCCCAGATAGCGCCGGCCATACTGCAAGTAGACCCGACAGTTGCGGCTGCTCCAATCGCGCAGGGCCGACGCATCGGGGTCATCCGGGTTGGCGCGCAGGAAGTCGTCCACCGCCATCCACCGCGGCGCCTCGTACCGATCCCAGCTGTTGTGGTCTGCCAGAACCATCTCGATCAGGCGCATGCCTGCCGACTCAAACCGATCGAGCGTGCCGTCCAGGGTAACATAGTCATCCCTGCCGATCCCCAGGGCGGCGTAGGCGGCCTCCGGCGGGGGCTCGATCCAGTAGGGTTCGCCGACCAAGATCAGCCCTCCAGGCCTGAGCGCCCGCTTCATCAGCTCCAGCGTGCCGACCAGGCCGTTGCCGATCCATGTCGCGCCGATGCAGCTCACCACGTCGAAGTCATGGGTCGGCCCGGGATACTTTCCGGCGTCTCCATGGACGAACGTCAGTCTATCCGCCACGCCCAGTTCTGCGGCTCGTTTTCGCGCCGCTTCGAGAAACACGGTGCTGATGTCCACGCCCACGCCGCTGATGCCGTACTTGTGCGACCAGCGGCACAGCATCTCCCCCTTGCCGCAGGCCAGGTCCAGCTGCCTGACGCCAGGGTGCAACCGGCAGATCTCGCCCAACAGCATCAACTGGTCCTCGGTGAACGGATTCAGGATGCGATGGTACGCTTCGGCGATCTCGTGAAAACGCAGTGACACGACAATCCCTCCATGCGACGGCACATCGTCGCCGATTCTCCTGATACGCGTGTTGCCCGGCCCGTCGGTGCACGAGGCGGAGTAAAGACGTCCGCGGCCTCATCGTAGATGACGAAATCGCGTGGTAGACCTGTGTGCCTCGCCTCCGTGCAAAGCGCCGTCGCACACAGCCCGTGAAACGTCTGGATCCTGACCGATGGGGCGAACTGAGGGTGGCGCTTTCTCATTCGCTCACGCATCTCGTTGCAGGCTCGATTGGTAGAGGTCATCGACACACTGCGCAAGGATCCTCTTCCGCAAGACCGGCGGGGGACCGCGCACTGCTGTGAGACTCGTTGCGGTGGGGCCGGAGAGAGCACACCAGTATATTCTTCCTGGTCCCGCCATCCCCGCAACCGTCAGATCATCGCTTTCTGTCGGACTTCGCCAACACTTTCCCGATCCGGACGCGGTATCTCCAACGCCGGGACCTCCACCGACCACGCCCGGTCCGGTCCTCTGGACACGTTACTAGGCAGATGAGCGCGAACGATGTCTCTCAAGGACCCCCGGCAACGCTGCGAACTCCGCGGCAAAGTGCTCGCTCATCATCTCTTCCTCTTCCTGTTTCTTCTGAATGTCGTAGATCCCTGCTCGTCCAGCCGTCCCCAAGCCCGAAACCGCCCAAGTTTGCCAAAAGCGATTGACCAACCTCGTCCGGGCCACCTGCCTCGTCTGAGCCACCTACGAGCGAGAGTCACCCCGTTCTTCAGAGGATGGAGTCGCTCAACATGCATCCGACGCCGCAGTCTGGTTGGTGCAAGATCTTGTGGGGCAGGAGGCCGGGGTCTCGGGGTAGAAGTGTAAAGACCCCAAACTTCCCGTTACGAAGGCAAGGAAAAGTGGCCTCGGTCTGCCGCCCGCCAAGGCTGTGGCGCCTCTTGGAAGACATGCCGGTGAGTAGACCCTGACTGCGGATTGTGAGTTTCCGCCCGACACCGAAAGCTCGTAACGCCCTCTTCTGCGCCTCAGCACCTCAGCGGTGCTACCTAACGTAATTCACGACGTCCCTCTTCCGAGGCGGCACCTGCGGATTCGGGCCGTCCTTATACCCGAGGGCGACGGTGCAGACATGCGCATACCCATCCGGGACCCCCAGTGACCGCGCGAGCTCAACGCCCTCTTCAGACTCGAAAAGGATGGCCGGCATGGCCATGATGCACGATCCCACTCCGAGAGATTCCGCGGCAAGCGCGATGTTCTGCGCGGCGGCCGCGCAGTCGAATTGCCCGAATCTGTCCTTGACGTCAGCGCTAATGAGGATTAGAGTAGGCGCATTATAGAACGGGATGAAGCTCGGGTCGCTGGCCCTACGCACCATGAACTCGTTCCCCGATTTGAGCATGTTCTCCCTCATGAGCCGCGCCATGCGGTCGAGCATGCGCTTGTCCTGGATCACCGTGAAATGCCATGGCTGCGCGTTCATCGCGCTCGGCGCAAGCAGCGCAGACTCGACTATCGCCTCGAGCTCGTGCTCGGTGATCTGCTCAGGCCTGAACCTCCTAATGCTCCGCCTGTTCCTGATGACCTCAAGAGTCTCGTTCACCTAGGACCCCCCTAATTGTCTGCTCGCAGCTGCGCTGTGCGGCGGCTCTCGCTCATGCCGCGGACGCAGTTCATGCAGTTGCTCATCGCGCGAGTATTGACAGCTCTTGGCTACTCGAGCCAGCTCTTCATCGCGCTCGGATCCGGGCCCGGACCCCCGACGCCTGACGCCCGACGCCTGGCCGTCGGGTCTTGCTTACCTTGATGGTCACAGTAAGTCCCTCATCAAGCCGAGCCAGCAGCTCTCCAATGCGCTCCCAGCTATAGTGCTTTCCGTCCACCTCCACGTACGGTTCCCACCAGCCAAACCTCAGTGCCCCGGTGAGACCTCTCTTGCTCGCGAGAAGACTTACAGCGAATGCGCGATCGTCCTCAAGCACGTGCGCAAGCCTTCTGTTGACTTCATCAACGTAGAAATACTCAGGATCGAAGCGCCTACCTCGTGTGTCCTTCTGCGCCCAGCACAACATGTCCTCCCGTTCGGGATTCTTCTCGTCTCGGATGGTTTCGAGGAACTCGTAGTAACCCCCGACACCGCCCACGTCCTCTGGGGGTCTGTGCCTTGCCCCGCCAAGGCAGAGAGGCACCTGACTCTCTTTCGTGTCGTTCAATCTCTTTTCCACCACGATGTCGTGGACCCAACAGTCCCCATAGTCATACCTGTAAACACACCTATCATGTTTGTCAAAAAGCTGGTCGATAGTGGTTTCCTGAGGATCGAACGCCTGCACACCTTCTCCGAACAGCTCTTCGGCGGAGAAATCAGGCGCCGGCTTGGCGATCACAATGTTGCCGAACCTAAAGTCGTAAAGGTGGTAGTCGAGCCATCCGAAGGCCACCTGTATAACCCGGTGCAGCTGGGCGAAGGTTAGGGTGCCCGGTATTCTTAGCCTGCGCCAGACCGGAGGCCTAATCCCGCGTATCGTTATCTTGACTCTGTAGACCATAAGACTCCCTCCCCAGAACGACTCCCTCCCTCGGCGCGGTCAGCCCCACGCTGCGGCCAGCCGCGCCCGCGCTCGGCCGGGCTACTGCGCGGCCCGCGGCCGACCGCGACATAGTCATCGCTCACCGTTTATACGTATCTACGAATAGGATAGCCGACTGTAGAGTTGAACGACATCATGCCCCCCATCCGTGCGCTCGCAAGCCGCAACTATTCTGCCCTGCACGGCCAAGCCGCGACCCGGGTCAACCACAACTCCAAAGCGGACGCGACGCTCGGGATCATAAGTCGCTCATCTGCACGAGTCACTCATGTTTCTCAATATCCCCCCGCCCCACACGCAGCTTCCGGGCCCGAGGCGGGCTATCTGCACTACGAGACACAATGGGCAATTCCAGATGTCCGTGCGTTTTCCTCCATGAGTAATCCTGCGCCCTCCGCTTCCCACTCCGCGCACCTAAGCTTGTTTCCTGGGTTCGCCGTCTTCACACAGCTACCTTGGACCGAAACGCGGGGCGTCGCGCTTATATGCGAAACTGAAGCTCCTGGCTTTGCGAGGGGCCTGCGGGGAAATGGGCTGCCATGGCCGCGCCGCAGTCTATAGGCAACAGTCACCGACCGCATAAATTCGGTCGGCGAAGAAATTCCCTCAACTCGCACGGAATGCAACGATGCTACGTATCCAATGGCATCTAAACATCGTAGCGGATACCTCTCATCGATGCTGCTATTCGGCCACTTTCTCCCACTTCTGGGCGGTTCTTGACGCAATTGGATGGAACTGATATACTTAGATTAGACACGGAACGACACCGCGGCAATTTATTCGAGCCTCGTAGTAGTGTGTTCTTGCCTTTTCAGAAGGATAGTCGACACACGACGCGCAAATGTGCGCGTCTGAAAGCGTCAAGAACTACAGGGAGGCGGTAGAATCATGTCCAAGAGAGTGTCCATAGCAGTCGTTGTCGTTCTGAGCACGGTTATAATGCAAGCTGCCGTTGCAGAATCCGAGTGGGGCAAGCCCAGGCCATGGGATCATTGTACCGCAGGCATAGAGCGAATGCCGTGCATATTCGGCAGCACACTCTATTATGTCAAGGATTACGACATCTACATGTCAACCTGGGACGGTGCCGCCGGTAAGTGGTTGGAGCCTCAACCTGTTCCGGGCCCCATCAATACTGGCGCCAACGAGATTAATCCGTGTATAGCAGGAGGCGGCAAGGTGCTCTATTTTGCCCGCTATGACCCGATAACTGACTATGATTTCTATCGTTCCGAATGGAACGAGGCAAAAGGCGAATGGGGCGAACCGACTAAGATCGAGGAATTGAGCACGGACACCCAGGAGTGGGACATCTGGGTCAACGATAGTGAGACGGTTGCCTACGTTACCACCAAGGGTTCCTATGGTGGCGCCGCCTCGGTTGGTGAGCGCGACATCTGGAAGTCCACTCGAACCGGTGATAAATGGGGTACTCCTGTAAACATAGGCACACCCGTAAATACCGCAGGCAGTGAGTGGAGCGTTTTTGTCGATTCCGCCGGTCGCCTGTTCATCGATGGAAAGCGTGACGACACGGTAGGAGGCTACGACATCTACGTCGCGGAAAGCAATGCGGCCTCGCCCGTGAACGTGGGGGAGCCGATCAACAGCGAGGTGGACGAACGCGAAGTCGCCTCCGATGAGATGTTCTTCTTTTTCAGCGCAATCAATAGAGAGGGCGGGGTCGGGTCCTACGACTTATGGTACTGCCAATCCGCCCGTTAGCAAGGAGGTATTGTTCTCACGTAGTAGACCAATAGCCGGCCAACACCCCGGGGGATAGAGCTGTGGGCCTGAGGCGAAGGTAGCGTGGATTCCGACTGACCGGCCCGAGCCTGGGAACGGAGACGCCTTTATCCCGGTGAGAGCCGACGCAACCCGGGGTGTTCCAGGATATCGATGTCACCCGACCAAAATGAGCAAGCGGGAGTCGATGAGCATGAGGCGGCTCACGAGGCTGGTTTTCATAACAATGGCGGTAGCAGCGGCGGTGCCGTTAGGCTGGCAGCCGATTTGGTCGATGCCTCACGTAGCGGGTCTGTGCGCCGCCTCTGAATCAAACCCCACTTCAGTTGCACCTGTAAACCTCGCTGATCTGCGCGTGACAAACGAACTGGGAGAGGCAGTCCTGTTGGGTAAAACTGTGACGGTCGAAGGAGTTGCAGTGGTGGATACCGGCAGATGGCATAACGCCGCTAACTACTTCGCCATCGTCGGACCTGAGCCGCCTTCGGCTGCGCACGGTGCGGGACCGAACGGGCCGGCCAGCGAGCGGCTGTACGGAGCGCTGGTGTACCTACCAGGAACCACCCGTCCCGAGGTGAGGGCCGGGGATCTGGTTAGGGTGACCGGTAAAGTGTCGGTGCGTGGCTACACAACCGATTACGGCACCACTGTCGTCATACCCTCAAAATCCGAGGACATCACAATTCTCGAACGGAATCATCCTCTCGGCACCCTGACGATGGGAGCAACGCTGCCCACTGACCCCGCCTACTCTGAGGCAGAGCCTCTAGAGGGGCAGCTCGTCACCGTAGAGGGGCGCCTGTCTCGCTACGACAACGATGGAATCACGCGCGGGTTCTGGGTGGATGGAAGCCGTGACGGGAATACCGAAGATGGCAAGGGTAAGATGCAGGTGAAGTTCTACGATTATGCAGGGGTTGACATTACGGGTTTGAAAAACGGGGACTGGGTGGTTGTTACAGGTGTCCTCGTTCAGGGCGATGATGCTCCTCCGTACAACAGCTTCTATTATCTGAGGCCCACAAAGCAGGCAGATATCCGTAGTGACGCATCCAGGGCGCTTGGGACAGCTGGTGGCGACGAAATCGACACTGGTATGAGTTATCACGTTGCTCAACCTGTTCACATGCCGGACAAAGGCATCTATCAGTTAAGCTGCCTGGTATCCGGTTCTTCCTACCCCTTCCTCGATCAACTGTACCCGGATTGGAAGCCTGACGGCAGTGCAGTAGTGTTCACGTTAGGGAAGATGAAAAGTGCTCGCACGACCCAGGAAACGGCCGATCTGAACCTCTTTCTTCTCAAGTTCACCGGACAAACTGAGGTATCCCAAGTTACCTTCGACAGGAACCCAAAGGCGTTCCCGCGCTGGTCACCTGATGGGCGGCGAGTGGCGTACTCTTCGGGTGTCAACCTGGATGACGCGCAAGGGAACTGGGATATCTGGGTATGGGATCTCGACAAAGAGAATAAGCCGATCAGGGTGACAACCGATTCGAGTTATGATACCACTCCGGCCTGGTCGCCGGACGGGCAGAGCATCGCATTTAGGTCAAACCGGGCTGGTAATTGGGACTTGTGGCGAGTGGATCTGTCCAGAACAAGTAGTCCCGCAAGATTGACCGACTCTCCTGCTGATGAAGGATATCCTGACTGGTCACCTGACGGGTCGATGATTGCGTATCAATCCGATTGCAGCGGCACCTTCAACATATGGGTATTACACTTAAACGAGCGTGACGAAGGCCTAAGCCAGTGCTGTCTGACTGGGTCGCTGTCAGGTAACTCGGTCTATCCGCGTTGGTCGCCGGACGGAAGCAAGATTGCTTTCATGTCAAACCACTACGGAACCTGGGATATCTGGATAGTCCACGTGCCCAGCGGTCGCCTGCAGAGAATCACAGACCTCGATGGAGACGAAAAATACCCGGCGTGGTCGCCTGACGGACGGCGGATTTTGTTCGCCTCAGACGCGGGACAGGGTTGGAATCTATACGTCGCTGATCTGCAGAAGATCGCTAGAATGCGGACCGACAAGCCGGACGAGACGGGCGAAGCTGCCTCGATCGGGGCAGAATGCCCCAGTGAAGCGGAAGGGAACGCAGCCGCGCCCGAAGCCGCGCCCGAGGGCTTCAACTGCGGCAAAGTGGTTTCCTCAGAGCCCGGCTTTGAACAAGAGGTTGCGCGGGCTCTTGGGGCAAATCGCACGAGCAGCCGCCACAGCGATATCCCTGACCAAGACGGGGCCGCAGGGATCAACAGGATAGTCTCTCCGCTACTGACCCAGCCTGCCTTTGTCCGCCCGGGGGACGCGATCTCCGTCAAAGTTCTGGTGCCGGAGAGAACGACCGGGACGGCAGGCTGGCAAGCCCGGCTGTCAGTCCAAGGAGGAACGCTTGCCTGCCTGGACTGTCAGCAGGTGCCACGTGACGCTAACAGGCGTGATGAAGGTCCTGACGGCAATGACAAGCAAGCCTTCGGGGCATTCCCCGAAGACGCGACTGTGCTTTACGAGGTCCCTCTGTCAGTCGAGCAGGTTACGCAGGAAGACGACGGTTACTGGCGCATCAAAGCCAGGGTTCCTTACTGCACACCGCTTGAGTTATATGATCTGATTGTGACTGTATCCACTGACGGGGGGAAGGTGATCACTGACAGACAGCCCAACGCGGTTAAGGTTGTGCGCGATGGCGTCCAGGACGCCTTCCGGTTCGCGATCCTTTCTGACGTCCACTTGAACAACGAGCACTCGACGGGAGTGGGGAACGGCAACCCCACCAACTATCTCCTCCTGAAGGCCATAGCAGAACTTAACCTACTAAGGCCCGACTTTGTCATACTCCTAGGCGACCTAGTTGAAAGCAACGCGGACACCTATGACAGGGATTTTAAACAGATGTGGCGCATACTGGATGAGTATGCGGAGTTCCCTGTATACACTGTCATGGGAAATCACGACGGTCAGCGCGTCGGGCAGACCAGTGGCTTTGAATACTGGCACACATACTTTGGGCCCTTGTATTACTCGTTCGACTGGGGAGACTGGCATTTCGCCATGGTCAACACGTATGATCACCCCGCTCATCCGTCGGATAACGGAACCATCGGACCAGCCCAGCTTGACTGGCTAGAGAAGGACCTGCGGCTAGCCTCGTCCGAGAAGAAGCACATCGTAATGGCCCTTCACCACAACCCGTGCGATGAGCGCTGGATTTTCATGGACGAAGGTAGGTCGGCCCTCAAGCGGTTGATCGAACACTATGGGGTAAAGTATGTTTTCGCAGGGCACCGACATACGGACCAACTGGAAGAGACGGAGACCACGAAGATTATCACCACTCGTACCGCCCAAGCTGCTGCCGAGACGGGAGTCGGCTACCGACTAGTTGAAGTCAACCAGGGGACGATCACGTCTTTCAACTATAGCGAGCCGAAGTCTTCTCAAACCACAGGGCTCTTGAAGACATACCTTTCTCCTGGCGAGGCAGATGAGTCATCATCTTTGCCCTTTAGCACCTTCCTGGTTAGTGCCTCGTACCGAGACGCGCTTTCTGGAAAGATAGTCTTCGCCAATCAGGGTTTCGGGGACTCCGTTCTGCATGCTAGGTTCGTGCTTCCCCGGCGAACGCCCGGCCAGCGTGAGACATCGGACCGACAGATGGGCGGACAAACCGCTGTAGAAGAACTTGGTGGTATGCACATCGTCGTGGACGAAGATAGGGTAAGCGTGTGGCAAGTGGTTCTAACGTCGCGATCTGTCGTGTACTACCTGGAACTAAGGCCTCAGAGACGGTCCAGTCTAAAGGTTGAGGTCTCTTTACCGCCCGTGAGTCCAGAAGGCTGACGCAACGTACCAATGCTCATCTTCTACAGCTGGACTCGCGTAGCGCCCGTGTGGCGGCGTCTGCGCGTACACGTGAGAGCCTGGGCACCACGCTACACCCCAGAGGGGAGAGACGGGAGAGGGCACCACCACCCTCACGGCGCGCCTCCCGCAACCCGGAATACCCCTCCACACCGCCCTAAAGGGGCAAGCGTAGGCGATAGGGACGCCGGTCCTGCTCCGCACCGACTTTTCGAATGGCAGCAAGCTGGTCAATGGGTGACCACCCGGTCGCAGGTCTTGCAGTTGATGCCGCGAACATGGCCGTGTGGAACCGTAGGCCCACCCCTGGGCTCGTTCACCACTCCGATCACGGGGTGCAATACACCGCCGTAGCCTTTGGTCGAACGCTCAAAGATGCGGGCATCCTAGGTTCCATGGGCACGGTGGGAGACGCCCTAGATAACGCGGTAGCTGAGAGCTTCTTTGCCACGCTCCAGACTGAACTACTCAACCGGCGCAGCTGGCCAAGCCGTCAGGCGCTAGCCTCGGCCATCTTCGAATACGTCGGGGGTTTTACAACCGGAAGCGTCGGCACTCAGCCCTCGGATATCTAAGTCCTGCGGAGTACGAAAGGAGGTGGACCATCACAGAGAGAAATCACAAGGAAGCCGAGCAGTCCGTCGCGCAGCCCTGGGGTGTCCATGAAACCGGATCAACTCCAATTGCGTCCACAGGAACGTATTTGGTACTTTACCTGCACGGCCCACTTATCCCGAAGAATCACCACCTCGCAGACTACCCCATCCGGAAATCGTTGATAAGGAGGTACGGCAACATCGAGCTGGACCCGCTCGACGATACGCTGGAATGGAGGGCGCACGAAGTCGCAATCGCCCAAGCAAAGCACGACCGTGCCGCGAGACCTGCTCTGTCATCCGCGACCTGCTAGACGACCCGTGCTATCATCCATGCTGCCGGGATGAACACGAGCTGCGCCAGCAAAGTCCCGACAAGTTTGCTTCCGATGAGATATGCCACAAGCGTGTCGGCCACCCTTATCTCGATCTCGCCCCTCATTGCCTGGTCTGTGATGACCGCCGCCTTCGGATCGACGAGGACCGTGAAAAGAACGGTCGCTACGCCGTTCACGAGACCTGAAGAGAGACTCGCCGCTATGGATTTTGATGGTGGCACGAGCGCCGCGGCGTACGCTGCCGAGAGCACACCGGTGGTATAGATGGCGGTGATCACCACATTCAGAAAGATCAGTGCCGTCGGGACACCATCCGGCTTGAGCCGCGCGATCAGACTCCTGTCGGGCAGCCTAATGCTCCTCGATATGCTCCGTAGCTTCGCGGGTGCCATGCACTCGAAAAGGAACATCGGGATCGACCCCCGTTTCGCAAGAGCCCGTATAGCTCTGACAAAAAGAGACAGGAATGTCGGGGTGAAAATGATTCCAAGGAGCGTGCCGGCACTCGCGCTCGCGATGACGACCCTGATCTCTTCCGCGAGAACATCAGGCTTTCCGAGATTCGCACCGACCAGCCTCCCGACCAGCGGAGCCTGGAGTGTATTGGCAGTCCTTGAGATCAGCGCTATGCTGTTGAAGAGGGACAGCGCAAGCGCGAGTTGCCTCGTCCGGATCCCACCCAGCCTCACCGAGTAAGACAGCGTGTCTATCATATGGATGAGCGCAGTGAGCCCGAGAAGTACTGCGAAACTCAAGCGCATCACCTCCACTTGCTATAGTCTCCGATTTGCCACAAAACACGATCTTGGACCCGACTTGAAGAACCCAGCCCGCTTCCCAAGGACGTCCCAAGGAGCGTGGACTTTGAGGCGCCGGCTCCGGGGCCCCGTGACGGCAAAGCGGGGCTTCGCACGAAGGTGTGCAGAGAGGGAACCCCCAGACGTCAGCATATCACAGCAGGAGTGAGAGCGGAAAGGACACGGAGGAGGAAGCGCGTGTCAAGAACTGGCCCATCCGAGTCGTGCGGGGCACGAAAGGAAGTTAGCTGTCACGCAGAGAAATCACAATCAGGCTGAACAGCTCGTCGCATACCCTTGTCGACAATCAAGTAATTCATCCATCTGAGACGTGAAAACGTCAAAGAATTCACCCACGGGACAATCACGGAATTCACCTGTATCTTGGAACCAGGAGGAGATGCCCGGTGGGAGGGCCAACCTTCTTACTGGGTCAGAGGGATTCGCAGTCGAATTCATTGGGATCCTTGGT
>DUSX01000025.1 GCA_012842395.1 Bacillota bacterium | reverse complement strand
CGTCCGCCGCTAGGATGCCTCGGTAGCAAGCTACCTCAACACCCCCGCTCGACTTGCATGTATTAGGCACGCCGCCAGCGTTCGTCCTGAGCCAGGATCAAACTCTCCGTAAAATACCCGAAGAGCTGTCTCTAGCTCCCTCACACAAGCTCTAAATCAAAACCGCACCTTGCCTTAGCTCACTGTTTAGTTTTCAAGGAGCAACCTTCTCTGTCGCAGGACCAGCCTTCGCGGTTCACACCGCTCGGCCATTCCCGCTTACGAAAGCCGCCTTGTTGCGGGCGGCAGTTGTAAATATACCACCTCTGGCCAAACCGTGCAACCACTAATCAGGCGATATAGCTCGATATAGGTCGATTTGTGCGCTTCCCCTTTTATAATGCTCATTCGTTCGCATCTATACTTCAGATTATGAATCCCGTCGCTGTCCGGCACTCCCCGCAAGACCCCAGCACCAGGCCGGTACAGGCGGCGTTGAGCTGTACAGGCGACGTTGATCTCGGGCGATTAAAGAAGCCGGGCAGGTCCGCGGATGGCTCGCGAGGGCTCGCCAGGAACGGCTCGATGCCGGTCCTTCCAAGCACCCGGCGGCACCTGGCGTTGCCGCGCCCAAGGAGCTCGCGCCAAGTATGGCGCCATAAGTCTTCGTCTCATTTGTTGACGGCGTTACGGTTCCCGGTGCTTGCACGACGGGGCATGGAGAATTCGGCTGTCTTAAGCGCCGAATTCGAACGAGGCGCGCCGCAAGCGCACGGTCCCCGGAGGGCAAGGCCGATAGCCTTAGGCACGACCGCCCCGCCCAAAAGTAGTGCGAGCTTCTGGCGACATACTTAGGGACTCACAGGCCACCCACGATCACGTACTTCAGACCGATGATGAGCGCCAACCCCGGGAGCCCGAGAAGCCCAGTTATCAAGGCAGTGGCCGGGTTGATCGCAACCGAGAATCCGAAGAATCTCCCGACCAAGTTCACGAGGTACAGCGCAAGGCCTCCGAGCACTGCATTGTATGCGAGCCGAGCGATCATCTTCAGGGGCACGTACAGGATGTAGGCCACCACATAGAGAAGGAAAAGCGCAAAACCCCATGCAAGGACGGTCGCCACGTGCATCCCGCGAGGTCCCTCCCCTTCTTGCGCGGCCATGATGAAGCCGACACGCGGGTTCCGCTTCCCTCAACCGCTCTCTTTCATCGCTATGCGCTACCTCGCGGATGTATGCGCGGTCAAAGCGCTCTCTTCGCGGGCCTTCTTTAGCAGGTATACGTACTTTCGCTCAGCCGCCCTCAGCGAATAAGCGGCGTAGTCGATAAGGTCCGGATCCACGACCTGGTCAAAGTAGGACATCGCGCGCGCCCATTCCTCGCGCGCGGCCTCTGCGGCCTCCTCAAACGTGGGAACGTTCACGAGCCCTGCCTGGTCCCCGACGCGGTGCGTACCACTGCGCTGCTTACCCACCCGTTCGATCGCGAAGGCCGCCCTCGCCAGGGCGCAGCCGACAGATGCGCGGACGCGAGCACAAAGCGCGACGACACGAGCGACGCAGCGCCGCTGCAAGTCGGCTCCCCACGCTGTTGCAGAGCATCCCGCGTTCGGCAGACGGCGATCCCGATCGCGGGGTGTCCCCGCATGAGCCGCCGCCGGATTCAGGAGTCTCGCCACCGGTCTAGACTGGCGATCGTCCGCCCTCTCCGCCACACTGGTCCCTCCAGACGATCTCCTTGGGGTTGGAACTTGCATCCTCGGGATACAGTATGGTTCCTCCGCGGGCGGACTATGCCTGCGGGACCGCGGGCGCGCTACATTTCTCGGCGCCCTTCGAGGGCGCGCGTGAGTGTGACCTCGTCCGCGTATTCAAGGTCGCCACCCACAGGGAGCCCGTGGGCTATCCGCGTCACCCTGACGCCAAGGGGCTTGATGAGGCGCGCCACGTACATAGCCGTTGCCTCACCCTCGATATTCGGGTCGGTCGCGAGGATGACCTCTTTCACGGTGCCATCCTTCAAGCGTTCCAAGAGCTCCCTCACGCGGATGTCATCTGGGCCGACCCCGTCCACGGGCGAGATGGCCCCTCCCAAGACGTGATAAAGCCCGCGAAACTCCCCCGTACGTTCGAGGGCCATGACGTCCTTGGGCTCCTCTACCACGGCTATCACAGATCGGTCCCGGGCGGTGTCCGAGCATATCTGACATGGGTCGGCCTCGGTGAGGTTCCCGCAGACAGAACAGTGGAGTATCCGATCCTTGGCCTCGAGCAAGGCCTCGGCAAGCCGCACGACATCCTCACGCGGGGTCTTGAGGATATGGAACGCAAGGCGTTGGGCGGTCTTCGGGCCTATCCCCGGGAGGCGGGTGAATTGATCTATGAGCTTTGCTAAAGGCGCAGCATAACGCGGCATGACGGTGCTCCCTTCGGGCACGGGCGCGGGCCGGTCATATCATCGGCGGAAGCCCAGGCAAGCCCATGTTTCCAGCAACCTTGCCCATCTCGCTCGCCGCAAGCTCTTGGGCCTTCCGGAGCGCCTCGTTCACGGCCGCGAGGATGAGATCCTGAAGCATCTCCACGTCTTCGGGGTCCACCGCTTCGCGCGAGATCTCGATTGCAACGATCTCCTGGTGGCCGTTGGCCGTGACTTTCACCGCGCCGCCGCCCGCACTGCCTTCTACGGTCTTGTTCTTGAGCTCCTCCTGAACCCGCATGATGTCGGCCTGCACCTTTTGGATCTGCTTCATCATCTTGCCCATGTTCACGTTGTTGAAGCCCACCTGCTATCCCCCCGAATCGTCGTGTGCTGCGCGCCCTTCCGCGGCCTGCGCTTATCCGCATGTCTTGCCGCCGCACTACATTACTATAGCGGACTTGCGCCCGGCTATATCTCGATCTTGAAGACCTTGCCGCCGAAGACCGAAAGGGCCGCTTTGACAGCCGGGTGATCCATGATCGCCGCTTTTGCCTTGGCAAAACTCGCGGCGAAGCCCTCGCTTTCAGCGTCGGACAGCTCTACCCCGTCACCGTTCGCGTCCCCGTTGGCGTCCCCGTTACCATTGGCGGTCTTGAGGTTGCCATCGCCGGGGACGGGAGCGCGAGACTCTGGGCCAGGCAGCGCCACGTCGGACGGAAATGGGCGCTCAGTCTCGCCTCGCGCTTCTTCGCCCGTGGGTTCGGCAGGGCGCATCCCGAGCGCCCCTGCGGCCGACCCCGGCGGGGGAGCATCATCGGTGTCAGGCCATGGGACTTCCTCGGCCGGAGGAGGCTGTACCGGGTCACGCTGCGGCGAGACGACGCACTTCACCGCGAGGTCGACCCCGAGGATCGCCTTCAAAGCCTCCTCTACGGGGGTCCTGTAGCGTGCATCGGACGCCCTGTCTCTGAGGAACTCCGTCTGGAAGCCTACCGTGAGCTCGTTCCCCACGAGGGCGACAGGCGTCGTTTGGTTGTACCAGGTCAATACGGCCCCCTTGCCCTTCAGGGCGACGAGGACGTCGCCCCACTTGGCCCGCACCTCTTCAAGTGTGGTGGACCGCGTGACGGGCCCCAGCACCGGTGATCCCGTGACCCGCACAGGGGCGTCTGGTGCGGCGAGTGCCGCCGATGCGGCGGTTTCCGTGGAGGCTTCGGGCGATGGCCCGTGCCGGGACGAGGACGAAGGTCTGGACGAAGCCGCTGGCTCCGCCGCGGACGCCGGGCTTGACCTGGCCTGCGTGGTGCCGCCCACGAGCGTGGCACGACCCGTCGGCCCTCTCGCGGGCCTTTCACGGTTCGCGTCCACCCCAGCCGGGCGCGGCGCAGGCTGCGAAGGCCCGCCGCCGGGCCGGGCCTGTTGCGATCTCAGCGCCGGCCCCCCAGTGGCAGCCGGGCGCCTTTCCTGCTCCACTGGCGAAGACCCAAGCGTCGAAGCGGACCCCACCTCCGTTGCGGAGCTGGCCAATACGGGGATCACCAGCTTGATCGTGGCTATCTCGAGCGTAAGGAGCGGAGCTGCGGAGTACCGCATATCGCTTTCTGCCGCACTCAATATGTCTATCGCGCGAAGTATGTCCGCCGACGGAAGGGCCTGAGCCTGCCTCTTGAGGTCGTCGAGGGAGGCCTCAGGCGCGTCCACCAGCTCCGTCTTGAAACCACACGCCCGCAGCACCAGCAGGTTCCTGAAGTGCTCGATGACGTCGCGGAGAAACTGGCCGGGGTCGTGCCCGCTGTCCACGAGATCCCGAACGAGGGTGAGAGCTGCGGCGAGATCCTTGTGTATCACGCTGTCACAGAATCCCGCCACCTTCTGGAACCCAGCAACCCCGATGGCAGCCACGGCGTCGTCGTAGGTCACGATGCCGCCCGTGTACGCCGCACACTGCTCGAGGAGGCCCAGCGCGTCACGGGCCGCTCCCTGGGCCGAGGAGGCGATGAGCTTCACTGCGTCCTCGGAGATCTGGATTCCCTCGGAAGCTGCCACTGCGGAGATGCGTGCGGAGAGCTCGCGGTTTGTGAGGCGCCTGAAATCAAAACGCTGGCACCGCGATAGAATGGTGGGAAGCACCTTGTGCGGCTCCGTGGTGGCAAGCACGAACACTACGCGCGCCGGAGGCTCCTCCAGCGTCTTGAGAAGCGCGTTGAACGCCTCTTGCGTAAGCATGTGTACTTCGTCAATGATGTAGACCTTGTATCTCTCCTCGACAGGCGCAAACTTGACCTTCTCCCGCAGCTCGCGGATCTCATCGATGCCTCGGTTCGACGCGGCGTCGATCTCGATGACGTCCATCGAGCGGCCGTCTCTGATACGGACGCAAGCCTCACACTTGCCACACGGATCGGGAGTCGGGCCGTTCTGGCAGTTCAGGGCCTTCGCGAGGAGCTTTGCGACGCTGGTCTTGCCGGTGCCTCTCGGGCCGCAGAACAGGTACGCATGGGAGATGCGACCCGCGGCCACGGCATTTCGCAGCGTGCGCGTAACATGCTCCTGCCCTACGACCTCATCGAACGTCTGAGGTCGCCAGCGCCTGTACATGGAGACGTACGCCACCAGCTCTTCCCCCCTCTCGGGATTGCTGCGAACACCGACTTTATGTAGTTCTGGCTCGGGTCCCGGATTCCTGCAGAGCGGGGTGGCGCAGCCGCACGAGCCGCCCCGCGCCGTCGCGCTGGCCCCGCCGCCTGCGCACGACGAAGGCGGGCCCGCGCAGCGCTCCCTCCGTCCCGCACGCACCCTGGCACACAACGCATGGAGCCTTGCGGCAGGCGGCACGCGGGCGAGAGAAGCGCCCGCCAGCGCCAGCGCCCGCGCCCAGGGGGTGTCCCGAAGTCTCAACAAGACGAGGCACGGGGGACGAGCACGGGACCCTTCTATAGTAATGCCACCAACCGAATAAAAAAGCCGACCCGCCGCAGTACACGGCTCGGCCGGCAACTAGAACAACGGTCGTGCACCCACCGTCGAACGCTCTTCCCAGGCGGTAACCTGCCAGCCGGCTCCGACCAGGCGCCCCCGCGGCACACGGAACATTCTGCTTACCGCTGCTACCTCCCGGTCCTGACGGGGTTCACAGACATCCGTTGCGCGGGACCCAGCCATCTTCGCCACTTAACAGGGCCAGGCCCCAAGAGGAAACGGCCTCGGGTGGGAGTTCGACCCCGCTATAGCGGGTTGCGGGTTCAGGGCACCGCTACCTCCCCGTCTAGCACGACCAAACTTTCGCGGGACCTCCCAGCCAGATGCTGCCCGTGTCACGTGCCGGGACTCGCCCCGGCATCTCCGCCCTGCCACAACGGAGCCCCGCCGACACACGGCGGATACGAGCCTCTCGCGAGCCTCTTGAAACGAAGCCTAATGATGTCGCGGCGCCGCCGCTTTGACACCGCCTACTGCCCATTCTCGCCTGGCTGCCGAGAAACCGGGCCGACGAAGGCCGGAGATCCACACATACATCAGAGAAACAACATGGCGGAGAGGGCGGGATTCGAACCCGCGAGGCAGAGAGCTTCTGCCTACCCGCTCTCCAGGCGGGCGCCTTAGACCAACTCAGCCACCTCTCCGCAAAAGGTGGCGGAGAGAGTGAGATTCG
>DUSX01000024.1 GCA_012842395.1 Bacillota bacterium | reverse complement strand
TCCACGCATTCCAGCCCCACTCGTTGCCTTTCCACTCATGAAGCCAAACTCGCATGTTGCCCCCCTCCCTATCCCGGCTAGCGGGATGCAGTTGAGATTCTGCCCCTCATAGTGGCATAGTTGCCTTCACATCCTTCACTTGAGCGCAAGCACGACCGTGCCTAGTGCAACAAGAGCGATCCCAAGCCAATCCTTCAAACTAGGTCGCTCGCCCAAGAACAGTACGGCGAACACAGCGACCAACACAACGCTCAGCTTGTCGATTGGAGCGACCTTCGACGCTTCCCCAATCTGCAACGCGCGGAAGTAGCAAACCCAGGAGGCGCACGTGGCTAACCCCGAGAGGACCAGAAACGTGAGCGTCTTCGGACGCAGCGAGAATGGGTTGGTCCACTTGGCGGTTGCGAACACGAATATACCGAGCACTATCACGATCACGAAGGTGCGAATGAGCGTGGCCAAGTCCGAATCGACACCTTCGATGCCCACCTTGGCCAGAATAGAGGTTAGCGCGGCAAACACCGCTGAGAGGAGCGCCCAAAACAGCCAATTCGGCGTCGATACCATAATGATCACCCCCTGGTGGACTTGTCGTCCACCTGCTCCGCCAACAGCCGCGCCGGAGGCGCTTTCGGGGCCAACGTCAGGTCGGGCGGCTGGACGACGCGTTTCGTAGAGATATTCCGCGTTCCCGCGTAATGGCCTGCAATCTCAGAAGGAAATCTGTTCCCGGCGCGCCCAGGTCCCCCAGGTCCCTCCAGGTCCCTCACCCCACGAACGAGGCGCGGCGCAACCGCGCGAGCGCGCCGTCCCCGGAGGGCGGCACCGTCAACCCTGGCAGCGTCAAGAAAGGAGGCGAAAGCTCATGGCGGGGGCCGCTGAACTCTCCCACATTATGCCATATCGGCCCAGTTGAAACCCACAAAGGCATCGCTGGGGTCGCGTGAACTAGCAATTACTGGGGAAGTCCAACGATCTCCTGGCGCCATACCTAGATTCCGCCCAGGTAGAATACAGCTAGTTGTGTGCGGTCGCGTAGCCCGAGCTTCTCGAGTATCACGCTGATATAGTTGCGCACAGTGCCTTCGCTAAGATATAGCGTTTCAGCGATCTCCCGGTTGCTCAAGCCTCTTGCTACAAGTTCGATAATGTCTCTCTCCCTGTCGTTGATGCCGTGAGCGGAGAGTCGGGCTGCAATAGCCTTTTCGTCTCCTTCGTCGCTCTGTATGCCTTGCAGGAGCTTGGGCAGCTTCGTGACGATCGCGTCGCCGAACACGCTCTGGCCGGTGTGGACGGCCTTCAGCGCAGGGATTATGCTCTCGAAGTCCTGTTTCAGAATGTACCCTTTTGCCCCAAGGCGCAGTGCTTGGACGATGTACTCGTCGTCCAGGAACGTCGTGAGGAAGAGTACTCGCGCGTCCGGGAACTGGCTCAGCACCTGCCTGCACGCCTCGAGTCCGGTCATGCCCTCCATGCGGATGTCCATCAGGAGCACGTCGGGCTTGAGCTTGGCATACAGCGCCACAGCCTCGTGCCCGCTATAGCCCGTTCCGACGACTTCTACATCGCCATGCGCCTGTAGTATGGTCTTCAAAGACTCGCAGACTAGTCTGTCATCATCTACGACTAGCACCCTCACGGTGCCGCCTCCCTTCGCGGCGCGGTCCTCCTCTTTGGAACTGACACGAAGAGCCTAAACCCTCCCTGGTGCTCGACTAGGAACTGCCCGCCCAGGGCTGTGACTCGATCCTCCATGCTGCGCAAGCCGAGGCCGTAACCGGTGGTCGCGACTCCCTCGTCCGACATCGCTCTGGCTCTGAAGGCTGAACCCGCCCTCACCTCTGAAGCCACGGGAGCTGCGCCGAAGCCCAAAGCGGTTCCGGCCGCTGACGTGTCACCGGCACCGGCGCCCGAGGATGCGCCGACGCCCGGCGCCTCCGGGCCAAACGGCTCCGGGCCGAGTCTTGATGCGAGACCCGTGCCGTTGTCCTGCAGTACCAGTTGATAGAGGGCCGGATGCTCCAGAAGCGCCAGGGTGACTAGGGTCGCATCTGAGTGGCGGATTATGTTGTTCAGCCCCTCCTTGATGA
>DUSX01000023.1 GCA_012842395.1 Bacillota bacterium | reverse complement strand
TCACCTTCTCACACTCAGTCCGGTGTTCTCCCGCGGTGCCGGGAGCAGGTCATTCGGACCCTGCAACCACAGGAGGGATATGTAGCCAGGCAGGAATATGTCTAACTGGGACGAATATTAGGGGAATATGGGCTGCACGCACGACATCAAAGCGCATATCCAAGCTATGAGAGCAATACGTGAGATACGTGTGTTCTACTTGGGCGTCCATAGTATTGGCCTTGCAGTTCGTTCACTCAGTCATCGCCGTTGGCAATTGTACCCTGGGCTCATCGTTTCTTCGCTGTTACGAATGTAACATCAGACACAAACCGCTCTCACTGCAACAGCAGCACCACCAACCGCCGTCGTAAAGCTACAGCACCGCGTGGACTCCACCAACGCAAGACCTACCATGGAGCTACTCGAGCCCATGGCAGTGGCGGGCCGCTCGGAAATCCTGAGAGCTGAAGGGGGGCTATTGATAGCGTCGGTGCCCTATAGCTGTGTGCCTGATGGGCGAAGAGGGCGATAACATACATGCTGTCGCAACAATGGAAGGAGGTAGTGGTAATGAGTCTATCGGCAAAGGGGAGTCGTCTGTTAACCGGGATCGCGGCGCTTGGTATCATCTTGATCGTCTTGCCTGGGTGCTTCGGTGGGGGCGGAGGCGGGACAACTTACGCCGTATCGGGCCGTATTACCCATGCTAGCAATCCGCAGCAGGGGATTCCAGACGTGACATTGACCTTCAGCGGCGGTTTTGGCACAGCGACCACCGACCTAAGTGGGAATTGGACTTAGAGCGGGCTGCGGGGAACGGTGACGGTGACACCAGCCAAGGATGGGTGGGCCTTTCAGCCCCCTAGTCGACAGGTATCATCAGCAGCTACGGACGTGAACTTCACAGGCACTGTGGTGAACAGACAACTTTTAGTTCCCGCACAGTATCCTACTATCCAGGCTGCCATTGACGCTGCACAAGATGGCGACCTCGTCATAGTGTCCCAGGGAACCTATGTCGAGAACCTCGACTTCAAGGGTAAGGCGATCACAGTCCGAAGCACCGACCCAAGCGACCCTGCAGTCGTGGCTTCAACAGTGATCGACGGGGGGCAGAACGGCCCAGTGGTCACCTTTCATAGCGGAGAAACGGCAGATGCTGCTCTAACCGGGTTTACCATAACGAACGGCTGGATCGGAATTATAATCTCCAAGGCCGCACCAACAATTATGGCCAATGTCATCAGAGACAACAAAGAGCACGGCATCTGGGTGCAGGGTGGCTGGCCGGTCATAGCTGGCAACGTGATTGAGGAAAACGGGGTCATTGGCGGCCGTAGCGGTGGCGGCATCTATGCGGCGGAGGGTGGTCCGGTGATCAGAGACAACATCATCCGAGGAAACAAAGCTGACTACGGTGGAGGCGCCTACCTACATAATAATGCTCCCGACCTGGTGTTCACACGGAACACCGTTCAAGAAAACGTGGGCATCTTCGCAGGCGGAGGCGTGTGGGTAGCGGGTACCAGCTTCGAGACCAGCCACAATACCATCGAACGGAACTCCACTGGCGGTTGCGGCGGTGGCATCTCCTGGCTCTCCGGAAATATGACCATTAGAAACAGCACAATTAGAGGAAACACGGCCAGCGGTGACGGTGGTGGGATTTATGCCGTTGGTCCCCCCACGCTCGTGGCTACCAGCAACACGATCGAGGGGAATACAGCCGCCGGCAATGGCGGTGGGATCTTTGCCCACAGTTCCACGCTCGTGGCTACTAGCAACACGATCGAGGGGAATACAGCCGTCGGCGATGGCGGTGGGATTTGCCTGGGCAACTCGGGTTGGTTGAGCTCTTCGGTGATCAATGATAACTTGATTGCCCAGAACGGGGCAAGAAACGGTGGCGGGTTATACTTAGTACAATGGGCACGCGCAAGAGTATTTGCCAATCGGTTTAACGCCAACACGGCAGCCGGTTGTGGAGGAGCTATCCGGGTAAGCGCTGATTCTCGGATACAGGATGACCAAGGTAGACCGCTGCCAGATCCTGACACCTATAACACCTACAGCGGGAATTCGCCCGACGACGTATACTACGAGTAGCCGCGCCCCAATCCCGGGGAGCCGGACAAGGAACCACCCAACCAGCGTCTAGGTCTTGCAGACTAGTTAGGAGTTCTACGATGCGAGGGGTCAGGTGCCAAGCCTGACTCCTCATCTCACGCAAATCGGCTCTCCAGGGACGCAGCAAAGATGTGAACCGGAAAGCACCGCCAACATGCGCGGGCTTTGACCTACCTTGCGTTGGCGGCATAGACCCTCCTGACCCTTCTTGTGTCTAGCGTGTGAGCTCATGGCGTTCCCAGCTTGTAACCTTCCTTTCGAGAAAGAAGCTGCGAGCCTAACGCAGCCTCTCCACACTCGCCTTCGGGTAGAGCTAAGGCCACCCTTAATGCTTCACAAAACACAGGGTTTTTCCTACGGGACCCAAATCAGCCAAGTAGGTTTCGTAGTCTCTCGGAGCCCCGCACAGGAGAGGACCTCCGCTCTGAGCCCGCTCGCCACGCCACCACGGACGGTGGAGGAGGTGATGACAACTGGTCCTGTCAGACGCAGAACTGGCGTGCATTCCGCCGCCGTGCGGGTCGGCACGCTGGCCTGCAGGGCGCCCCCCTGTTCCCTCAAGGAACGGCACGCCCCGCCCGCCCTCATGAGGCAGAACGAAGGAATGTTTGGGCGTACGACCCTGTGAGACACGATAGGGTGGCCGAGGGCCGACGCGGTGGGGGTACCACCTGAACTGGCGGAACCGACGGCAGCCGATGACCACGACTCATACGCTCCCCCACTTCCCTCAGGTGCCCACTAGGAGGTGAACGCCCACTACAGCAGTTTGTCCCGCTGGCAACGATCGAACCCAAGTCTACCCACAAGGAGGCAAAACAGATGGAGATGAGCGAGGACTTCAAGAAGAGGTTCGTGAAGAGGCTCCAGGGGAAAGAGTTCATACTGTACGGCGGTCTCCTTGAGCTTGCAAAGGAGAAAGGGATCAAGAGGCTCGAGGCAGAGGTCGTGCAGATCCCGTCTGAAGCCAACGGAAACTACGCAGTCTGCGCGGCGCTCCTCGAGGGGGCGGACGGCTCCATCTACCGGGAGGTCGGGGACGCTTCACCCTCGAACGTGAACCCCACCATCGCCCCGCACATCCTGCGGATGGCTGCCACCAGAGCAAAGGCAAGGGCACTCCGTGATTTCACCGGCGTGGACATGGTCGCCCTCGAGGAGCTCGGCGGGGACGTTGCTGGAGCGGATGACGGACGAAGTTGCCCCGTTGCGACTCCTGGAAAGACCGCTGGCACCTCCTCTCTCGACCGTCACACAGCGCAGGCGGCCCGGGCGGGAGAGAAGGACAACCAAGAAGACCGCCGGTACCTGTGCGCCGAGTGCGGGGCGCAGATCACCCGCTCCGTGTGCGACTTCTCAACGCGCAAGTTCGGGAAGCCGCTCTGCATGGCCTGCCAGCGCAAGGCGGCCTCGGAGTAGCTCACACTGGGACCTCGCCAGCAAAGATGCCCCCGTTCCACCTCGCCCAGTCCAAACCCATCCCTCGCGTCCATCCCGACCATCCACATCCTCTCAAATGACACCTACACCGTACCAAGACCAGTGGTGGCCTGCGTGACACGCATGCCCTGACCCCGCCTCAAGACAACGCCCACCAAGCAGCATCGGACGCCGCTGCTTGCCTCTCCTACTACGCTGCGAAGCAAACACATCATGTGGACAAGCCTCTGAATGAGACTTGACCGCTCACTGAGGGGCCGGCGCGTTTGCGCCGGGCCCTCTTTGCACCTTGCAAGGAGGTGGTGCCCATGCCAGCGGTTGCACAGCTGCTGGAACTTAAGGCTCTTGCCTTGGACCTGGTCGCAAGGGCCTGCCGCACAACGGACGCCGACCTTAAGGCCAGAGCCTGCGAGGCAAGCAGAACGCTGGGAAGATGCGCCGGGCTTGCCTGTCGCGACTGCCCTCTCAACGTTCCGCGACGGTCTCGCTGTCCAGCCAAGCGCGCCTGAAATGAATGGTTCCGCCAGAAGGACTCCCTCACCAAAGCGTAAGACCCCGCGCCTGAGAGGAAAGGTGGCGATGAAGGTGGACGTCACGAGGCCCCCGCCGCACAGACGCCAGCGCAAATGGCCCCGCCATGGCTCTTGCGGCATGCACGCACACGATGCGGGCCCGATGGCCGGGGACAGCTAGTCAAACCACGACAAGGAGGTACCCGAGGAGATGGCGAGGATGATCGATGCGGACACAGCTCACGCGGTAATCGGCGAGCTTGCCAGGGTTATCTCGTCCTTGGGCATTGACGATAGGGGCGCCTTTGAAAGCGCCAGGAGGCGCCTGGACGAACACGCGGTCAGAGCATATACGGCCGAGACCGTG
>DUSX01000022.1 GCA_012842395.1 Bacillota bacterium | reverse complement strand
GCTCCCTCGCGAAGTTGACCGCGAACTCCGACACGTCTATGCCCAGGCAGTCCCAACCCCGGTCGCGTGCGGCGCGCAGGGCAAAGCCGGTCGCGCAGCCGACGTCCACGAGGACCCCGGGCGGGCGACGGTAGCGCTCCACGGCGGCGGTCCTTTCTATGAAGAGCTCAAGGCGGCTGTCGTTGCCGATGTAGTCCTCGTCCGGCCTGTAGCCCACCGGGCCCGTTCCCCTGAAATAGGCTTCATCATATAGCGCAGCCAGCTCCGCCGGCGTCGGCCTCGGAATGACGTACACGAGTCCGCAAACCGTGCACCTCACGATGGTGTGGGGCGGGAGTTCGAGAATGGGCGCTGCCGCGTTCCCATTGCACAAATCGCAGAGATCCGACACTTTCAGGACCACATCCTTTCGTTCCCAGCCCCTCGGGAGAGGCTGTCTCTCATTGCCTGCCCCGGGACCGCCGTGCGTTCTCGCTTTTCCTTCGTCCTTTTGTCCTGTTGTCCCCTTGGTCCCGTGTTCTCTCGGCCTGTCGCTCTATGGTGCTGCCGTCTCGTCTGTCCTGGTTGTGCTGTGCTGTGCTGTGGTGCCGCTGTCTTGTCGGTCCTGGGCCGGTTGTCCCTGAGACAGTATAGTGTAGGACGTGTCATTGTGTGCGGAGACGCGGTGACAAGACTTGCGTTCGCCTCGCACAGCGAGGACGGCTTTCAGCCAGGCCGCGCGGCGCTGCGGTGCGCGGCCGAACACGGTTGGCGCCTCTGTAACCAGGTGGCCCGAGGAAGTGGCGGAAAAGGGCCGAGCGCTGCAGAGAAACGGCCAGGCGCGCTGCCGATCGGGCAAAGGCGTTGCCGTGCTCGACCATGCTTGCTCATTGCTCACTCCGTGATACCGTGACACTAAGGTGCCGAGCCAACTTCCTCGCCACGAAGGCCCTCGCGGTCAAGCGGGTCTGTCCTGGACTTGACTTCGATGGCAAGCAGGGCGCCGCTGCGCTCCACGACGAAAGTCCACCTCGCGGTCCCTGTCCCTCCAGTAGGGGATGTCCCGGGAGTCGTCAGGAGGAATCGAGTACAAGAAGTTCATTGACATATTCTTCAGGCACAATCGGCTCCACCACGTCGCGTTCAGGTGTGTCGTCATCGATACACACCAGCTAGACCACAAGACCTTTAATCGCGGCGATGAGGAATTAGGCTTCTACAAACTCTACTATCAGCTTCTATTACATAACATGCGGCCAGGCAATCGGTATCTGGTCATGTTGGACGATCGAAGGACCAGGAAAAAGACCACGCTATCTACCCTTAAGATCGTGTTGAATCGTGGCATTCGCAAGAAATTCGATATTGACTACGACATAGTACGACATAGTTAGAAATGTGGAGCCCCGGGAATGCGAAGACCTGAACCAACTCCAGATGGTTGATATTCTAATAGGGGCCATAGGCTATAGGCTAAACGGGCTTCACCTCAAGGCAGGTGCAAAGAAGGCTAAGATTGAACTCTCTCAGTACGTCCTCAATCGGAGCGGTCGGGTTTCCTTCGGGCCTCAGGACCCTCTGAAGGATACATGGTTCGACATCTGGCATATGAAACTCAGGAAAGGGAGAAGCGCCCCGACCCCTAGCCAACAGGCTGAGCTGTGACATCATCACAGGTTTCGGCGGTCGGTGGCGCCTTCTTGTTCGATTCAGCAGTAGCACATTTCTGTGGTCTTGTCAAATGCTATTTGGCGCGCGGTACGTGTCAAGAGCAGTGGGGCAGTCTTCCCCTTGACTTATGCTCCGCTCTTTTCTTCTCCCTGGGAAGCCCCTCCCAATCCTCGAATAGAGCCCGCCGCTGCTCCTCTTGCTCCCGAGCTACCATCTCCCCAAGCTTCCTCGCAAGACTATGTACGGTGCTGTGACTCGGTGTGGGAAGCCCCGCCTCCTCGCGCCTTTCAACCACCTGGCGAAATGGCTCCTCTACTGCCCCTTCCACTAAGGCCTCCGTCAAACCAGGCGAGATCCTATCGTCCGGCGGAAGCCCCAGCGCTTCATCCAGCAGATACCGATAGCCCCCTTCTTGAGCTTGCCGTCCACGCGTATCTCCTCACGGTATCTGCGCCTCTTGACCGTCACCTCACCAAAGACTGTCTGAATCGTTCGCTCGCCGATTCCCTTGTTCCTGAGCGTGCGATCCCGCGTCTTGGCTAGCTCTTCATCAAGGCATATAAGTACACTCCCGAATATCTGGGCTACCGGCGCCATCCCAAAAGCGAAGCATTTCTGCCCAGGGGTCCTGAAATCGCGGGCACCATCCAGTATACATGTAATTGCCTCAAGGCTGGTTGTATCGGTACTTGCTGGCATAGAGACCTCGCCTTCGCAGAGGGAGCTTCGAAAGACGGGGCTCGGTTGGCGGAATCTGACAGGGAAGGAAAAGAGGAGTTTTCACCAAAAGGTTGTATTATAAAGAACTCAAAGCACCGAGCAAGGATGTCGAGGAGTAGAAAAGAATACCTATGCAGCGCGTCCCGTCCAAGCAAGCGTGAGAGCTTGGGCACTCCCTCTCTAGTCGACAAATCGATAGCGTCGATCGACAGGGTCGTGGCATCCGGCCTCCCGGCGCCCTCCCGGCGGGCCAGAGTAGGAACGTAGCACGAGAAGAAGTGATGGCCATGATGGAACGCATGATAGAGCAGCCGAATACTCAGGTCAGCCCCACCGGCGCTGGTGCGAGCGCAACGATGAAGGTGCAGAAGTTCCAGTGGGGGGCGCTTCGGTGGATAAGCGAGGCTGCGCCAGCGCAAGGGGCGAGAGCCATGCTTGTCGCCAGGGCTCTATTTCAGCCCGGCGGCGTGCAGCAGGCCCACTACCACCTGGATGAACAAGTGCTGTACGTGGAGCGCGGGCATGCCGTCTGCCAGCTGGACGGCCGATCCCTGGAAGTGGGCCCCGGGGACCTCTTCCACGCACCGGCCTTCTGCTGGCACTCCGTGTGCAACAGAGACGACGCGGAGCTGGTGCTCCTCGTCACGTACAGGGAGGTCGATCCTTCTGTCATCCTCAATCTTGAACCTGTGAGGGGCGAGATGCCGCCTCTTTTGTCCACACATGCTCACCTGGAGACCACACTAGCGCGTCTTTCCGAGAGGCTCTTCACGATGGAAGATCTGCGCTGCCTGCTCAAGACCGTTGGCGCGGAGATGCTCGTGGTCGACCCCTCAGGCCTAGTCGACCGACCCGAGCGCCTGCCTGCGTTCTGCAGGCTTGTCAGATCCACTCCTGACGGGTCAAGGATGTGCAGGACCACACTAGCGCAGCTGTCCTGCAACCAGGCGCAGGATCTGGCGCACGGTCAGCACGATCACGATCGGGCGCGCGCTCAGGCGCGAGCGGGCAACAGAACAGCGGTGGCTCACAGCGCCTGCTGCGAGGCATACGCGGGGATGTGCTGGGCCGGCCTGACCTTCGTTGCCGTTCCGCTTGGCCTCCCGGGTGTCCAGGGCGGCACCGTGCTTGTCACGGGCATGAGGCTCTCTTCCCCTGATGAACCAGGCGTCCTGCAGAACCTGTGCGCCCTTGAGTCGCGACTTGGCTTTCCCCGGGGACATCTCATCATCCCGTACTCGGCCGTCCCGCAAGTATCAAAAAACTACCTTTATGCAATAATGCGCCTACTGCTCGGAGTTGTGAGAGCCATGAAGGAAAGGCCGGCCGGGCCAGAGCAAGTCTATACGAGCATGAGCATGAGCATGAGCATGGGCGAGAGTACGAACAAGAGCGCAGCGGGCGCATCATCGCATCACGACGGCGTCCACACAAGCTGGAGCCCGTGGGGCCCGGACGGTGCCATCGACGCGGGCGCCAGCGCAGGCCGCCCCGACGCGACGCTCCTCGACGGGACTCTTGAGAGCGCCTGCGCATATGTGCGCGAAATGTGCCACAGGCCTCTCCGGCTTGGCGATGTCGCTCACCACGTCTTCATGAACCCGTGCTATCTCTCGCGCAAGTTCAAGCAGGCCTTGGGGATATCGTTTTCCGAGTACCTGCATGTCGCTCGCGTCGAGCGGGCCGTGGCCCGCCTGCAGGCGGAGCCTGGCACGCCCCTGAAAGACCTCGCGTCTTCGTTGGGGTTCTCTTCTCCATCGCATTTCACACGCGTTTTCAAGAAAATCACAGGGCTTACGCCCACGCAATACCGCAGAGCGAACTGCCGTTGAGTTGAGCGGCCCACTCACTCACCACACTCCCACGTCGGGCAGCCTGTGGCCTGTGCCCTCCTCAGGTCCCCGGCTCTGGCTACCCGCTTCGCCCACCGGGGTAATCATTGTGCCAGCACAGGTAAAAATCGTATCAAGGACACGCGGCGTCGACGTCGAAGACTGGTCGAAACCTGTGCGGAAGCTGGTTGGAAGCCGTCTGAAATCAGACGGACTCAAGCTCAAGCTCAGTCGGGTGCGCGTACGCGTAAAGGCATCAAGGCTGGGTGCGCGAAAGGGCGTCCAAAGTCGAATCTCGAAGGAGGACGGGGTATGCCAAGCATTGAAGCGAAGTCCGGGCCGGAGCGGGCTCCCCACCGGGCGCTCATGAAGGCGATGGGCTACACCGACGATGAGATCGCGCGGCCATGGGTCGGGATCGTCAACTCGTTCAATGAGATCATCCCGGGTCACATTCACCTGAGGGCCATTGCTGATGCTGTCAAGGCCGGTGTCAGGGCCGCCGGAGGAACGCCGATCGAGTTTCCCACGATAGGCGTATGCGACGGGATAGCCATGAACCACCCGGGGATGAAATACTCCCTGCCCAGCCGAGAGCTGATCGCGGATTCCATCGAGATCATGACCTATGCCCATCAATTCGACGCGCTGGTCTTCATATGCAACTGCGACAAGATCGTGCCGGGCATGCTGATTGCGGCCGCCCGTCTCAACATCCCGGCGGTCTTCGTGAGCGGCGGCCCGATGCTGTCCGGATGGTTGGGCGACAAGAGAGTCGACCTCAACAGCATCTTCGAAGCAGTGGGGGCGGTGAAGGCGGGCCTGATGACCGACGCGGACCTTGCGTCTCTCGAGGAGGCCGGCTGTCCGGGATGCGGCTCGTGCGCGGGCATGTTCACTGCTAACACGATGAACTGCCTCACCGAGGCCCTGGGCATGGGGCTTCCCGGCCACGGCACGATCCCGGCCGTGATGGCCGCGAGGATCCGCCTGGCAAAGCGCGCCGGGGCTCAAGTGATGGACCTTCTCCGCAAGAACGTGCGCCCTCTCGACATTCTTACGAAAGAGGCCTTCGAAAACGCAGTCTCCGTTGATATGGCGCTCGGCGGCTCGACCAACACCGTCCTCCACCTCACTGCAATCGCCCACGAAGCTGGCGTTCCGCTGGAGCTCCGCGTATTCGACGAGGTCAGCAGGCGAGTGCCGCACATATGCAACATGCGTCCCGGGGGGCCCTCCGACCTGAATGATCTCAACCAGGCAGGCGGAGTCCAGGCCGTCATGAAAGTGCTCGACGGCGCCGGGCTCATCCACAGGGACTGCCTGACAGTGACCGGCAAGACCGTGGGCGAGAACATCGCGGGCGCCCGCGTGCTCAATCCCGGCATTATCAGGCCGCTCGAGAATCCTTTCCACAAAGAAGGCGGCATCGCGGTTCTCTACGGGTCGCTTGCTCCCGACGGCTGCGTGGTGAAGCAATCCGCCGTCAGGCAGGAGATGCTGGTCCACCGGGGCAAAGCTCGTGTCTTCAACTCGGAGGAGGAAGCCTCAGACGCGATCTTCGCGCGGCGCATAGAGCCGGGGGACGTGGTGGTCATACGGTACGAAGGACCGCGCGGCGGCCCCGGCATGCGTGAGATGCTCGTCCCCACCTCGGCTCTCGCCGGAATGGGGCTTGACTCCTCTGTGGCGCTGGTCACAGACGGTCGCTTCTCAGGGGCCACGCGAGGCGCCTCCATAGGACACGTCTCGCCGGAAGCTGCGGCGGGAGGGCCCATCGCCATCGTCCAAGAGGGGGATGAGATCGACATAGACATCCCCAACCGCAGGATCGATCTGTGTGTGCCGCCGGACGAGGTGGCAAGGAGGCTTGCTTCGTGGACCCGGCCGGAACCCGCGCCCGCCTTTAAGAAGGGGTATCTCGCAAAGTACAGCCGGTTCGTGTCTTCCGGGGCCAAGGGCGCCGTGGCGGACGTTGCGGGCGCCTGAGTATGGCGCCACAAGTTTTCGTCTCCTTTCTTGACGGCGGCGTTGGGGTTGCCGGTGCTTGCACGACGGGGCGTGGAGAATTCGGGATCGTTTGAGACTCACACACTGATCGTTGAGTGGAGTGGCATATTCGAGACTTACACAAGGAGGAGCAAGGGAGATGTCAAGAAGGGTCTTTGCGCTTGGTCTCGTCATAGTATGTCTGTTTTCGCTCATGTCGTCAGTAGCGGCTGCGCCGCGCGTGATCCGCCTCGCGCACGTGGTGAACGAGAGAGATGGTTTTCACATCGCCGCCCTGAAGTTCAAGGAACTCGTGGAGGCACGCACGAAGGGACAGCTTGCCATCGAGATATACCCGAACGCGTCCCTCGGAGACGAGCGGACCCTGCTGGAGGGCATGCAGCTCGGCACCATAGACATGGGGGTCATCACTAACGGCCCGGTGGCGAACTTCCTCCCGAGGATGGCCGCGTTCGAGATGCCGTTCCTGTTCGCAAGCGCCCAGGAGGCATACTACGTCCTCGATGGGCCGGTAGGGAAGAAGCTCCTGGCGGAGCTCGAGACCGTGAACCTTAAGGGCCTTGCGTATGCTGAGCGGGGCTTCCGGAACCTCACCAACTCGAAGCGTCCCGTCGCCACGCCAGACGATATCAAAGGCCTCAAGATACGAGTGATGGAGAATCCTGTGTATATTGCGACGTTCAAGGCTCTTGGCGTGAACGCCGTCCCCATGGCGTGGACCGAGTGCCTCACCGCACTCCAGCAGGGCGTGGTCGATGGGCAGGAGAACCCGATAAACGTCATATACGCGTACAAGCTCTATGAAACCCAGAAATACCTATCTCTCACCCGTCACACGTATGCGCCGGCGCTCTTCGTCATGAGCCTTAAGCTCTATAAGTCGCTTCCGGCCGACACGCAGAAGATCTTGGTCGAGGCCGCGCAGAGCGCCGCAGAGTACGAGCGCAAATGGGATGCCGACCAGGAGAGCAGCCAGCTTCAGGAGATCGCGAAGAACAGAATGGTGATCACTCAACCCAACCTGGAGCTGTTCAAACAGGCCGTAAAGCCGGTCTACGACTCCTACCGCGACAAATTCGGCGGCCTCATCGACGAGATCCAGGCCGAGATCAAGAAAATGAAGCGATAAGGGGCTAATGTGGGGCGGGGCTGTGGGACCACGGATCGTGGACATGGAAGGGGGCCCAATTCGAACATGGTCTTCCGCGGCGTCCAGCAGGCGGTCAAGCGCCTCAGCGATTTCTTGAACGTTGCGGCCACATACGTGACCTTCCTACTCATAGTGGGCATGATTGCCGTCATTACCCTGCAGGTGATCATGAGGGTGTTCTTCACCGCGGGCTCGTGGACGGAGGAGCTCGCAAGGTATCTTCTCGTCTGGAGCAGCTTCACCGCGGCAACAATAGGCTTCAAGCGCAAGGCGCACATCGCTGTGACGTTCGTGGTCTCGGCGTTGCCGAGGCGGGTCGCCGCTATCGTGCGAGCAGCCGCATATGTGCTCGCGATAGTCTTCTTTGTCGTCGGGATCGTCTATGGCGTCCGCCTCTCAAGCTATCAGATCTTCCAGGTCTCTCCGGCTCTGGGGCTTCCCATGCGCTACGTTTATCTCGTGATCCCCGCAAGTTGCGCCGTAGGCACGGTCCACGTGCTCTGTCACCTCCTTGAAGAAATGGGCTCATACGCAGAGGGGAAGAGGTGAGCCGCAATGGCCTGGATTCTGTTCGGAACCCTGTTCCTGTTTCTTCTCATGGGCATCCCGATCGCGCTGTCGATCGGACTTGCCTCGCTTGTGGTTCTCGTGCGGCACGACGTGCCGCTCGTGATCCTGACGCAACGCCTTTTCGCGGGGACCGACTCGTTTCCCCTCGTTGCAGTGCCGTTCTTCATCCTGGCAGGGGACTTGCTCGCCAAAGGCAAGGTGTCCAAGCGGCTCGTGGACTTCGCCGATTCCGTCGTCGGGTTTGTCCGGGGCGGGCTCTCGCTAGTGGCAGTCCTCGCGTCCATGTTCTTCGCGGCGATCTCGGGCTCGGGTGCCGCGACCACAGCTGCGGTGGCCGCTCCGCTCATCCCGGAGATGAAGGAAAAGGGATACAACAAGGAGTTCTCAGCGGCCTTGATAGCTGCTGCCGGGACCATCGGGGTTGTGATCCCCCCGAGCGTTCCTATGGTCCTGTACGCTGTCATTGCGGACCAGTCCGTGGCGCAGTTGTTCCTAAACGGCTTCCTTCCGGGCACCCTCATGGGACTCGCGCTAATGGCGGTAGCGATGTACACGGCATACAGAGATAATTACCCCACGGGCAGCGCGTTTTCGCTGCCCAACGTGTGGCATCATTTCCGCCGCTCCTTCTGGGGGCTCCTGACACCGCTCATCATCCTCGGGGGCATCTTCTCAGGGTACTTTACTCCCTCCGAGGCCGCGGTGATCGCCGTTGACTATGCGATCATCGCTGCGCTTTTCATATACAGGGACTGCAAGCTGAAGGACCTATTCAAGCTCATCGTGGACTCCGCTGTGACCATGTCCCTCGTCATGTTCGTCATAGCAAGCGCCAGCATATTCGGCTGGGTGCTCGCGAATTGGAAGATACCCACCATAATTGCCGATTCCGTGCTGTCTCTCTCGCGCAACAAGTTCGTTGTCATGTTCTTGATAAGTGTGATCGTTCTCATAGCGGGCGTGTTCATGGAGACCGCGTCCGCCTTGATCATTCTCACGCCTGTGTTCCTCCCCATAGTGTCGAGCCTTGGCATCAACCTGGTGCATTTCGGCGTCGTGCTCGTGATCGGTCTTGCCATAGGAATGGTGACGCCGCCGGTCGCGATCAACTTGTACGTGGCGAGCAGTGTGAGCGGGCTACCCATCGAGCGAATAAGCCGCGCTCTGGTTCCGTTGCTGGTAGCGCTCATAGTGGTGCTTTTCGTGGTGACTTACGTCCCACTTCTGTTCTAACCGCTCTGGTGTTCTGACTGCTCTGGCGAGGCCTCCGAGACCCCGGCGGGCGGCAGACCTGCAGGGACCCGTGTGCTGGCGCCGGCCTGGGCCCGGCTCCGAGTCTGCCGTCTTTGAACATTCGCCTGCATTCCGTGTCATGCATGTCCTGGCGGGCGTTCTGAGGCACGTACAGCTCGACCGGGATCTCGAAAACCATTCATTCACCTGGCTGTCTCGTGCGCTTGAGCACAGCTATGCTCTCCTCCGCCTTTCTCACAAGATCGTCAGCGCCCAACTGTGCTGCAAGCTCTCTTGCCTGCTCAGCCGCGTTTAGTATGCTCTCATAGTCGGAGGACCCGGTGGCGAGCGGAATGCTCACGTCGAGCCATAGCAGATTCACGGCATCGTGCCACGACTGCATGGCTGAGGCATATCGGTCTAGGAGTGCGCGGGCATGCGCAATGGAATCGGTCCCGGCGCCCGCCTCATACATCGTCGCCAATCCCGTGTTCACCGACTGCGCGAGATCCTCCATGCGCCGAGGAAACCCGACTCCTATCTGTTCGGCAGGATACAGGGCTTTCATCGAGGTGGTGGATAGCTCATCGAGACAGAGCATCATCTCTGCCATAGCAGCGAACCTTTCGGGGTCTTCCCCGGCAACATTTCTAAGGAGAGAGCGCCAGCCCTCCTCCACAAGACTGAGTTGCTCACCGTACACGTGCATTAGGGCCTCATTCATGGTTTCTCCCGATTTCAGTTCCGAGTAGACTTCAAGGATCTTGCGCGGCCCAAAGCGCTCGATGAGGTACTTGCAGAACGAGCCCCCGACAGTGCCGTTATAAATCGGTGGGTCAGTCGATCTCGGAACGTGTAGCTTATCCAGTAGCAGTAAGCCTGCGCTCACTTTATGAGGGTCCCGAAGCGGGAACTGGGCACAGTCCGGGAACACAATGTCGGCAACGGCCACTCCAATGCCCATGTAGAGGCTGCCGGCAAGACCCGGCTGGCCGCCACCAGATGTCCTTTCCAAGACGACGCGGGTATATTCAAGGGCAAGCCACGACCGCATCAAGGGTCGCAAGATATCCGACGTTCCAAGACTGCCGGAGTTGGCACAAATCAGAATACCACTGCGCGAGCCTCCCAACGCCCCCTCGAAGAAAGGTTCCCCGCGCGCCACAGTTACTACGACCTCTCCTATGGCCTCAGGACTGACGCCGAAAAGCTGGTTGACACGCGCGGTGACGTCGCTCATGACCACCCCAAGATGCTCTACCGCCTCTGGCGCGATGACGGCTATGTCAGGATCAATCCTTACCCTGGCCGCGGCGGAAGGCTCCGTTTGACTCTGGACCGATGGGTGCCGTTCCGTCCCCTCTGCGCCCTCAGATGACATCACTAACAATGGCAAGGCGAATATGACCAGTGCGGAAACCATCGCCCACCAATTGGGTCGCGCCTTTGGAATACTAGCGGATGCCAATGCCCTCACTCCTTTGTACCACAATCAGCATCATAACAGCTCCACACCTGTATCTCGCCTGACCAACAGTCACGCTTGGATTGCCACTGGCATAGCTCCTGTACTTCACGCCCCACCCATACGCCCCACCCAGGCGATCATCCAGGACGATCTGCCTTGCCAACGTGAAGATGGGCACGCGCACAGCCTCGACCAGAAGCCCAAGGGCTTCCTCGTCACGCGCTGCTATACGCACCACAAGCTCCTCATCCCCTGCACCCGGAACGACGCTGCCCCCGCGCCTGCTCTGAGCAGCATCTGAGGAGGAACTGGCGCGAGCAGAGGAATCGTTGCGGTTTCGTCCCACGGACGAGCGCCGGATGACCACCCTGGCGCCTTCCAGCGGACGGGGACAGGCACACCGATACCGGCACCGACACCGAAACGGACAGGGACAGGGACAGAGCACCATTCACTGGCGAGACTGAAAGACGGGGTTTGCGGCGGCGAAGAACGACTATAGTGGCCCGAGGTCGAGGTCCCGACGCGTCGGGTCGCAACGACTTAGGTTTGCCAGCTTACTTGCCTACTCCACGGTATTCGAGGGATTGGAGCAACTTCCTCCTGCCCAAGTCTCTGCGGGCTTTACCGCCGCCATCGGGGTGCGGTATCGAAAGCTGGCGACATCTTCCCGGTCGCGGGACTCATTCTCGTGGCATCGCTTGCCGTGCGCCTTCCGGTCTCACGAGGAGGCCCGCCGGATGGCCAGCGACAGTCGCTCCGCGCTGTCCGAGACAGGTTAGGAGGAAGTCTGGAGCCCGCGGCGAATACACTCGGCAAGGCCTTGAGCCTCGATGGTCGTTAAAGCGCGAAAGGAGGTGACCTCAAGGCCCGCAGGGTGAGTCTCTTTCAGGTGAAACGTTTGAAGGACCGTACGGAACACGCGGATGCTCGGTGATTCCGATGCCGAGGAGATGCAGCGATATCCGGCTGCCTTTGCACGTTGTCCTTTTGAGCTTGAACACCTCCTACCAGTGCTAACCAGTGCTAACCATTCTGTAGCACGTTCTCGTTTCGACCTTAATCGCCACCCGAATCTTCCCTCCACACAATCTGAGACGGTCGCACCACCGCCGCACTATGACCGCCTGGTTTGTGCTGATACGCCGACGACCGACGACCAGCTCTTGACGGTTATCCCATGCCGAACTCGCACCAGGCCGCTCTTCGCGCCAGAGGTTGCGCTAGTACCAACGCCCCAGCTCGCAACGCCCGGGGTATGCCTGCGCGGCACGCTGAAAGCCTAGAGCCCCTTGTCACAAGTGACGCTAATCGTTCCAGGTGACCGCTTGTCTCGCGGGTGCCGCCTGCGGCCGCCTGCGTCCCAGCAGGCGACGCCCGGCATCCCGCACCACAAGCGCCATGAGCTTTGCCAGAGCACGATCCCCGTGTACTTGTGTACCCGTGACCTTGTGCCCATGTCTCCATGTGTCTGTCTCCATGTGTCGTTTCCGGTCCATCATTGCTAGCGAGGAGGTTACGCAAACATGGCTCTACGCAGGTTGGGGACCGGTTCCAGTAATTGGAGAGCCTTGGCCACGCTCGCAGTCGCGATCCTGACGGCAGCCCTGTCCGTTTCCGGCTGCTTTGGAGGGGGCGGAACAGGAACTTCTACGGGGGGAGTAATCAAAGGCTATGTAACCGAGATTGACGCAAATGGATTCCGAACGGACGCCACTCTATTGACCTCTGGCCCTGGTGTTGAACGCGCTTCAGTCAGCCTCGTCGGCACCAGCAAGATCGCGACCACGAATTACCGTGGCGAATTCACGTTCTCAGGCGTCGCTCCAGGAACGTACAGCATTGTAGTCACCAAGCCCGGCTGGGCTTCCGCGGCGTCCTACGGTGTTGGCGTCGAGACAGGCGTGACCACTGAGGTTACGCTGAGAATGGTGAAGCCCGGGGGAATGCTTCCGATCACAGAGTCCATCGCCCCGAACGTCTCCATAAGCTGCCCATCCCCCGTGTCCGGCACCGGCTATGTTTACGTGGACGCGAGAGATGAGACCGCGATGGCAGGAGCATTGCTTTTCATAGACGGCTTGCTTGTGTCCGCCATCGAGGCGAATTCTCCAGGTGAGCGCGTCGCCCAGGGCACATACTTGTGGGAGACGTACTCGGAATACAGCGAGTCGGGATGGCACGATGGCGAGCACGTTCTCACGGCGCTGGCCCTCGACGCCAGTGGCAACATTGGCTGCAGGTCTATTACCGTGACGGTGAATAACGGCACCTTGCCCGGCTCTGTTCCCTACGCTCCAACAAACGTGACCGCTCAGGCCATGACCATCCACTATTCTCTCTTTGATCTCTTGAGCGCGCCATACGCGTATCAATCATCGTCCGCGTCCCCTGGGCTAGCGGCGAGGATACTCGAAGCAGCCAAGAAGGTGCGTGACTCGGTCCCGCCCGCGCAAACACGCGGCACGCCCGCTGGGTCCGACGCGGTGGTGGCCTGCGGGGTCAGTTGGCTGCTGCCGTCCGGTTCGCCTTCTGTGACAGGGTTCAAGGTATATCGTGACGGGACGTTCGTGGCAGAATCACCGGTGGAATCGCCCGGCTTGGTGGTCGACCCCATACCTCCCGTCGCGCTATGGCTTTGGCTGGACGGATCTCCAGCATTGTGCCCTGGCAAGACGGTCTCGTATAGCGTGTCCGGGTACAACCGCTCCGGCGAAGGCAGGAGAAGCGCACCGGACGCCACGACCCCGCTCTATCCGCTCTCAAAGGTGACTCTCACAGCGCCGGCGCAGGATTCATCGGTGTCAAGCGTTCCGTTGCTTAGTTGGGCCAAAGTAGCAGGTGCCGAGCTCTATGTCATTGTGGTCATGGATACGGCGGCGAGCCAGCTGATGTGGGAAGGCTACGCGGCCGGCGCTGAGAATGCTGTATACTATGGCGACTTCTCGCATACTCCTCCGGGCGGGCAATCAGCCTTGCCACTGGTGCGGGGCAGGTCGTACACCTGGTTTGTCATGGCAATAGCGTCCACTCCGGATCCGCCGATTCCACCAGACTCCACGTGGTCACCCGACGCGCAATCGATTTCCACATCGGATTTGGGGAGGTTCTGGGTTTCGTATTATTGACGCGCATCTGTCCTGCCTGCGGGCCTTGTTTTTGTTGGTCTCGATGACCCCGACGTGGATGGACATCACCTGTCCACAGCGTCGTTGAGGGCGCGGGCGAGGCTGAACGCACGTGACGTCAGAGGAACAGCGAGCGACGCCGAAGCAGGTTCGCTTGCTGTCCTCTGACTTCACTCCTTTCCCGCAGCCGGCAAGTTCCAGAAAGGACGCCCACCCGGTGCCCGGCTCAGCAAGGATTTCGAAGCGCACTGCGCCCCCATTCTGTTGCTCTCGCTTTGCGCTTGTTCCAGGCCGTGCACTCGCCCTCCATCCGAATCCCCTGTCTTGGGCGACCTGATGCTCTCCTGTCTGCCACGGAAGGAGGAATCTGCCACGGAGGGAGAAAGCGCCGTCGCAGAGTGCTGCCCTTGCTCATGGTCCTGAGCCGCTCCGATTGCCGCTCTGCCCGGCAAGGCAACAGGCGACGACCGAGAGAGCGTCTGACCTGATAGCATGCCTAGAGGCCCGATGTAATGTGACGAATGCGAGCGACAGACGAGCGCGCTCGTTTGTTACGTTGCTTTTGCGTTGCTCTTGCGTTGCGCTGCGTTACGTTGCTCCCGCCTGTCGCGCCGATGCGTTCTCTGCGAACACGCAGCCTATATGTGGCGCGGGTCGGCGGGTTCGGGGAGAGGAGGTATATACCGTGCGGGACAGGCCAGTTGGTAGCCCAGACATGCGCGTGCTGTGGTCCCGGCGGGTGCCTGGACTACGCCTGCGCCTATTCTCGTCAGGCCAGCCCCTTGTCATGCAGGTAGGTGCGGACGGCAGCGACGAACTCATCTGCGCTCCTGATGGCCTCGTGAGCGTCTTCTGGGGATACTGTGACCATCTCCTGGTAATCACTCTGCTGACGAAGTTCAAATGCCCGGTGCAATGACTTGCTCAGATGCTTCGGGAACAAGCCTGCCCGCACGAAATACAGGTCGAAGGCGCTGATGGCACCGCTGTGCTTGGAGGTGCTCTTTTCGACGCTGAGCAGGAGTGCCAGAACGGCGTAGAACATCGCGTAGTACGACCGATTTACTATGCTTCGCGGGGTGCCCTGATGCTCGGCAAGTTTCGCCGCATCCTGCAATGCCTCGGAAGCTTGCTGCAGGCGGTACGAGATCAGCGCCCGCTTGGCCTCGTTCGCGTCCATGCTCATACAGGAATTCCTTCCCTCTTGATGGTCCTGTAGAGGGGCGAGGCTGAAAGTGGGCCGTTCTCCAGGTCTTCACGCGAGAAAACGACCGGTGCCACTACCACGCCGTTTTCGAAACCGATCTCCCAGAGGATGTCACTCACAAGCCGCCGCTGCTGCCGGGTGAGGGAGACGGTCTCAATATAGACATCCACGTCCGACTCCGGGGTGTCGTCACCTCGCGCCCGTGACCCGTAAAGGCGCACCTCAAAGACCGGGATTTGCCGCGCCAGCCTCTCCTTGGCTTTTCGGGCGATTTCTATCCAGCGGTCCCGCTCGTCGCGGCGGCTGTGCGCAGTGCCATCGGGACGTGTTTTACACGGGCCATTTGTGGGCCCCGAGGACACACGGCGCTTCCGGCTGCTTGCGCGCCCCTCGTCCGGCATGTCTTGCTTCCCCCTTGTCCCTTGTTGCGGGCCCGACCGGCTCCCTGTAAGCGCGGCGCGTCGAAGGCGCCCCCAGGGTATCGTCCCCGGCAACCTGGCCACCGTTGCTCTCAGGGACTCTAACCGAATGATACCGCGTTCCGCGGAAAGCGACAAGAGGACTCTCCACGCCGGCACGCCGGCACGCCAAAAAGCTCGCACGCCCGAGCCTGCGCTCCAGAGTCTGCGTGGCCGAGCTGCTCGTAGCACGGGCGCCGGTAGCCATGCCGACTCATCTCACGTGCGGGAACGGCAACCGAGCCGCCGGTCGTTTTCGTCCCTGCCGAGGGGGCATTCATCGGAGGCTGCCACCTCAATGTCGCTGGGCGCGAATCCTCTCCACACTTCCATGAAGTTGTCCGTTGGAAGCCATCTTCCTGCCCGCAGCATCCGGCTCCACAATGAACAAGCCTCATCAAGAGACAGCACCCTGCGATCCACCGCCGC
>DUSX01000021.1 GCA_012842395.1 Bacillota bacterium | reverse complement strand
CGTGGAGTACCTGCGCGCCATCCGTCAGCTGTTCGGCGACGAGGCCGCGCTTGAGGCTACCCTCCATCTCCTTCAGGACTGGGGGGTCATAAGCGAAGAGGATTACGCGTTTGGCGTGGCGAGGCGCGCTCGGCAACCGGTTCCGCGTCGCGGTGGCAAGAGAGCATGACGGGCGGAGGTGGAGCGAGATGACGGATTCAGGCGAGCTGAGGCCGCGGCTGTTCGAGTATGTGGAGCTGAGGCTACCCGACCTGCAGGCGCTTGACCGCGCTACAACGGTATTTATCATGAGTGTGAGTCCAATCGAGGTCCACGGGCCGCACCTCCCTGTGGGCACCGACGTATTCGTCTCCGAGGAGCTTGCCGGCCGTTACATAGCTGCCCTTGCCGCCCGTCACCCCGAATTGACCTTCGTCAAGCTGCCATCGCTCCACTGCGGGTCCGACGCGCTGCCGGTGCCTGGCTCCCTCTCGGTGCCGGCGCCGCACCTGGAGGGCGTGCTCGTGGCGTACGGGCGTGGCCTTGCGAAGCAGGGGTTCCACTACCTCTTCGTGGCGGACAACCACGGCGGCCCGCGCCACCAGATGGCTATCGAGGCGGCGGCCCGCACGCTCTGGCGCAGGCACAAGTTCTATCTCATAGATCCTTTCGGCGTGGACTATCGATTCATGGTGCAGCATGACCCCGATTTCCTTCGCCGCGCTGGGCTCGCTCCAGGGGCGTGCGGCGACGACGCGGACAACCATGCGGGCACAAACGAAACCTCTCTCATGCTTGCGTGCGCTCCTAGCCGCGTCTCGCCGGATTATCGCGCGGTGCCGCCCTCCCGCTTGCCGGAGCGCCGCACAGGTGCCGCCGACGTTGTAGCGGGGTTGGGGCGTTTGCTGCGGGCCGTTGGCGGGTGGGTCCTCGGGCGAGATCTCGAGCATCTAGCCAATACCCTCGCCTGGATCGGCGACCCCGCGATGAAGCCGTACATGGGCGATCCAAGCAAGGCCAGCGCGGAGGCGGGAGAGGCCATGCTTGCGGCACGCGTCGAGACCGCTGTCGGGCTCTTCGAACGTGCCCTCGCGAGCGGCGGCCGGGAGCCGGTCCACATCACACCGATGCTCTGGGGCGTGCGCTTCCTGCGCCGCCTGCCGGAGTAAGCTACATCAGCTGCGCGCAGGGCGCGGTGTGCGCGGGCGCGGCTGGCGAAGCGCGGCGCGATGGGAGGCGTTGAAGGGTGCGATTCGATTCGAGCATCAAGGAATCGCTCCGAGAGCGCGCTGCCGAGGTGATGGCGAAGCACCGCGTCACCGCGGGGCCATATGCGTACACAAAGCCGTCGCCCAGAGTATACGAGCAGCAGTGGCTGTGGGACTCGTGCTTTCACGCCATAATCCACCTGGACCTCGGCGATGCGGAGCAGGCGCGCCGCGAGATCAAAGCCGCGCTGTCGCGCCAGGTCGCGTCCGGCCCGGACGCCGGAATGGTGCCGCACATGAACTACTTCGACGGCGGAGGCGAGCCGCTCTGGGGGACGCCGGACCGCAGCGGCATCACTCAGCCGCCGATGCTCGCGTTCGCCGTTCGCGAGATCGCCCGCCGAACGAGCGACCTTGGCTTCGTGCGCGGGGTCTTCGAGCCGCTCCGCCGCTACTATTCGTGGCTCGCAGCGCGGCGCGATCCAGACGGCGACGGGCTCGTGTCCATCATCCACCCTTGGGAGTCGGGATGGGACAACTCTCAGCGCTGGGACGAGCTGGCCGGATTCGGAGATGACGAGGAGCGGAACAAGGCCATCCGCAGCGAGATGTGTGCGCGCCTGAAAGGCGTGGGTTTCGACAGCGCCGCGGCTCTCGTGTCCGGTTGGTTTGACGTGGAGCCCGTGGATTTCAACTGCATCTATGCTGAGAACCTCGCCGCGCTTGCTTGGTGCGCGCGCGAGCTTGGGTTCGACGAGTCCGCGGAGGTCCTTGACCAGAAAGCCACCCATGTTCGCGAGGCCATCCGCGACAAGATGAGAGACCCGGCCACCGGCCTCTACTTCGACATCGCCATGGTGGAGGGCGAGGAACGGCCCATTGAACGGCCCATTCGCGTGGAGACTCCGGCCATGTTCTTTCCGCTGTTCGCTGGCATTCCCTGGCCGGAAGAGGCGTCAGCGCTTGTCTCCAAGTTGGCTTCGCCCCGGTCTTTCTGGCCGCAGTACCCCATACCGACGGTGTCCATGGAAGACCCGCGGTTCGCCCCGGATCGCTACTGGCGCGGCACCACGTGGGTGAATATAAACTGGTTCGTGATGCAGGGACTGCTTCGGTACGGCTTCCGCGACGTGGCGGAGGATCTCGCCTGCCGCACCGCGGACCTCGTCCTCCGGAACGGTCTTTGGGAGTACTATGACCCACACACCGGTCGCGGCCTTGGCGCCAAGGACCTCTCATGGTCCGGGCTGGTCCTAGACATGGTAAGGCTCGCGGAAACGTGAACGCTGCACAGGGAGGCAGCGAATCGCGGGCGCCGCGTGACGAGGCGAAAGCTTTCGCTCTCACGGGCTTCCTCGCCGACCTCAGTAGCCTCAGGGGCTGTAGTACTTCTCGAGGTCGCCTTTCCAGCTCTCGTGCTCGTACTCCGGCAACCTCCCTATGCGGCACCTGGGTTTGGCCAGCACCTCCCTAACCTCGAAGGAGGTAAAGAAATGCATGCTGTATGCCGTTTTGACCACGAGGGCTGTGTCGAGGCCCTTGTAGGTGCCAGCACAGGAGATGATCTCGTCGCCTTCGGCCACCGCACCGGCATCGGTGGCTATCATCGCGGCCTCGATAGCGATCTTGGTTCCCGCGCCGAAAACCTCAAGGGTTTTGTCCATGATCGCCTCGGGTGTGGGATAGTCCCACCTTATCGAGCGCGACGGCGGAGCCAAGGGCCTCGAACCCTGAACGATCCTTGCCCCGTTCTTCACTAGGGTCTCGCGGATCCCCGAATATTCGTGGCGCATTAGCCCTATCGGTATGTCGCCCCTTGGCCCCCACGTGGTCGCGGGATAGTGGGTGACAACGACGAGCTGCGCGCCGGTGTCGCGGAGTCCCTCCAGCGCCGCGAGAGCGCTCCTGCCGGTTTCCGAGGCGACCACGACAGTCCGGATGCCGAGCTCTAGGCACTCTTCCCGCACTTGGCGCACCACGCTCTCCGTGTTCACTTCACCGCAGCACCCAAAGTACACGGTGGTTCGCGTCACTGTTTCCGTGCTTGTATTAGCCATCGGCCCATCCCTCCAGACCTGGCGGCGCTAGGATTGCCGGTGCTCGCATGACAGGATGACAGGACGCGGCAGACTCGGCTCTTGGCCATCTCGCATGCGCTCGCCGTCTCGACGAGGTCCAGCGCTGGCGCGCCGTCCGCCGCGCGCCGTCATCTGCTGCCGGCCCGACTGTTCACGACTTCGAGGTTTGTTATCTGGATCCTCCTTTCTGGATCCTCCTCGGCCAGTGCGGATGGTGGCCGGTTCCGACTCCTGCCGCGGCGCGCTACAAGGGGTCTCGCTGCAGAGGATTTCTACGCTAGTGTGCCTGCGCTCTTGTCGCCTCGCGGCCACCTTCCTGCCGCTCCCCGAGCGATGAAGACGGGCAGAGGCACAAAGGCGGGCGGAGGCTCGCCGCATGTGGGATGCGGCCAGTTCTCAGGGGACGAGCCTACGAGTAACGTCCTATTTGTGTGAAGTAGCGCGTCTATCAGAGGGAAACAGCGTAGTCAGGGAGAATATAACGCAGGAAAGAAGGTGGTTGCGATGGAGGCGGTTACGATGATGCCCGATGCAGTGGTGAGCGTGTTTCGGGTGATCCTGTGGGCGGTGATAGCATGGTGGGCGCTGTGGGCAGGTCTTGCGCTGTTCACCAGGGCCAGGACGGTGTTCGTCTTCCTGCTCCTTACCGGCCTCGTGTGGGCCTACTTCGGCCTGCGGCTCGTGGCGAGCCCCGCGTTTGTCGTGTACATACTGATCCCGCTCATATTCCTTCCGAGCATGGTGCGGATAGTCACGGAGTACCAGCGGGGCGTGCTGTTCAGATTCGGGCGGCAGGTTGGAGTGCTGAAGCCTGGCCTCAATGTGATCTTCCCGTTCGGCATCGACCAGGTGAGGAAGATCGACCTGCGCACGTTCACCATAGACGTGCCTAAGCAGGAGATCATCACGCGCGACAACGTTCCGGTTATGGTGGACGCCGTCGTATACTTCAACGTCTTCGATCCGGTGCTCGCCGTCGTGAAGGTGGCGGACTTCGTCAAGAGCACCACGCTTCTTGGCCAGACCATCCTCCGGTCGGTGCTCGGCCAACACGAGCTCGACGAGATGCTCTCGAAACGCAGCGAGCTCAATGCCACGCTCCAGAGACTTCTCGACGAGGCGACCGACCCGTGGGGCGTGAAGGTCACAGCGGTGGAGATCAAGGCCGTCGAGCTCCCTGAGACAATGAAGCGAGCCATGGCCAAACAGGCCGAGGCGGAACGCGAGCGCCGTGCGAAGGTCATCGCCGCGGACGGCGAGTACCAGGCTTCGGAGAAGCTTGCTGCGGCGGCGCGAGTCATCGCGACGGAGCCATCGGCTCTCCAGCTGCGTTACCTGCAGACCCTCTCCGAGATCGCTGTCGAGCGGAACTCCACTGTCATCTTCCCGTTGCCCATGGAGGTGCTGCGGCTTTTCGAACGGCTGGGCGGGCAGAGGCAAACCCAAGGATCACCAAACAATGACCGAGACTAAAGACACCCGCGGATGACAGGGCTTGGAGGCAATGCAATGGAAGGTGGGTCGGCGCGTGGATGGGGATTGTTGCGGTCCCACCGTCGCCGGGCGGCAGGAGGCGCGTTTTGTATGAGCTCTTTACGTGCAGTGCATTTCGATTATCGCCAGCCGTTCGCGTCGCGCCGAAGCCCCGTCATGGGAAGGCGGGGGGCGGTAGCTACAAGCCACCCTCTCGCGGCTCAAGTCGGGCTGCGCATCCTCATCGAGGGCGGTAATGCGGTGGACGCGGCCGTGGCGACCGCCGCCGCCCTCACGGTGCTTGAGCCGACCTCGAATGGCATCGGCGGCGACGCGTTCGCCATCGTTTGGGACGGAAAGCGCCTACACGGCCTGAATGCCTCGGGACGCTGCCCCAGGGCCTTGGACGTTGGGGTTTTCGAGCGGCTTGGTCTTGACCGTGTGCCTCCGACGGGTTGGCTTCCCGTGACCACCCCCGGAGTTGTGTCGGCGTGGGTTGAGCTCACGAGACGTTTCGGGACGATGCCGCTCTCCAGGCTACTCTCGCCGGCGGCCCAATACGCGGAGGAGGGCCACCCCGTGCCGCCTGTCATCGCAGGCTACTGGAAAGCGGCCGAGCAGCGACTAGGCAAGCTCGAGGAATTCCGCCGGGCGTTTCTGCCGAACGGGCGCGCGCCCCTGCCCGGCGAGGTGTTTCGCCTTCCGGAACAGGCGAAGACCCTCAGGTTGATCGGGGATTCGAATGGAGAGGCTTTCTACCGCGGTGAGATAGCGGAGAGCATAGCGCGCTATGCGGAGGCCACCGGAGGCTACCTCTCGTATGACGACCTCGCTTCGCATGAACCACAGTGGGTGGATCCCATCAGCGTCACCTATCGAGGCTACGACATATGGGAGATCCCGCCGAACGGCCAGGGCATCGTGGCGCTTATCGCCCTTGGGATACTGGAAGGCTTCGACATGCCGTCTATGGGGCGCGCCTCCGCGGAGGAACTGCATGTAGTCATCGAGGGGCTGAGGCTGGCATTCGCCGATGCGTACTCGTTCGTCGCGGACCCCTCTTTCATGCGGGTTACCCCTGAACAATTGCTCAACCCCGCCTATTTGGCTAGCCGCAGAAGGTTAATTCAAATGGGCAAAGCCATGACGGAAGCAGACCCAGGGTGTCCGGGCGGTGGTTGTCATCCCGCCGGTGGTGACCCGCAGGCGACAGGGCGGGCTCGTGACGCCGACCGGCATATCGCCGCACCTGTCGGCGAGCGCGCGACGCCCGAGGCAGGCAGTGGCGCCCGGGCTGATGGCGCCTCAGTCTTCCTCGGTGGGTGGCGAGCATCGGAGCACCACGTCCTTCGTCGCCCCAGGCAGCGCCGCCGGCAGCCTCTGGACGGCGACACCGTGTACCTCTGCACCGCCGATGCCTCTGGAATGATGGTCTCGTACATCCAGTCCAACTACATGGGCTTCGGGTCCGGCATCGTGATCCCGGGGACCGGCATTTCTATGCAGAATCGCGGATGCGGTTTCACCCTTGAGGAGGGGCACCCGAACCGGCTCGCTCCGGGCAAACGCCCGTATCACACCATCATCCCAGCGTTTATAACGCGCGACGGCGTGCCCCTGGCCGCTTTCGGCGTCATGGGTGGCGACATGCAGCCCCAGGGACATGTCCAGGTCATCCTCGGCCTCATTGACCATGCCCTCAATCCGCAGGCGGCTATCGACGCCCCGCGCGTGCGCGTTCTGGAGGGCAAGCAAGTGGCGGTCGAACCTGCGATAGGCCGTGAAGTCGTAGAGGAGCTGGCGAAGCTGGGCCACGAGATCCGTGTGGACGAGGAGCCAGCCGGCTTTGGCGGGGGCCAGGTCATCTGGCGCGACCCCGATACCGGCGTATTCATCTGTGGTTCCGAGCCCCGCAAAGACGGGGCGGCTGTTGCCTGGTGAGCTGAGCACGCGCGGCTGAGCAGGCACAGCGTGATCCCGTATATCTCGCCCGGCAATCCACGCCGCCCTAGCGCGAGAAAGCCTCACTCGGCCTCACTCGGGCCCTTGGGCGCCACCGGGAACGCCCCGAGGGCAGTGAGGGAAAGGGGCGCGTGTTTGTGCGCTGCGCTGCGTGCGTGCGACCGCCCGGAGCAGCTGAGAATGCCCGGCGCCGCGGCCCCGCGCCCCGCCCGATTCGCCACATCAGGCGCTGCTCGAGCTGCAGGCGCCCCCCGCTTGCGGGCTCAGCAAAAGTTTATGCACGCCATTGACTTTCACGTCGGGCTGCTTATAATAGCAATAAGAAGCATTGGCTGCATAAGTATGCACACACATGCTATTTATGGCAGTTTACTCCCACTCTTTCTCGTGCCGCAGGATAGAGGACGCAGGCATCGCGGCACCATCTTTCGAAACCGCTCCTGAGAGCGTCGAGAGAGGCCATAGTCAAGAGAGGCCATAAAGGGTCAGTGCCGGCGCGCTGAAGGGTATCGCGAACTTGCGGCGATCTACCTGCGGAGCAGACCTAGGTAGCCCACGCTGCATAGGCCATAGGCGGCGGCAGACTGGCGCGTAGACTGTAGACTGCAGACGGGTTAGCAAGGCGGCCACCCCGCGAAGGAGCCGGGGAGACACACGTCCGCCGCGGCTGACGCGCAACGGGTTAGCGTAGGCCGGTGCCAGCTGGTGCAGATCGGATGCGCTGGCGCGGGTTAGCGCGGGTGGGCCGGTGCTGACGGCCGGCGCTGGTCGACGCCGGGCGGGCGGCTGCCGGGCGGCGGCTGTCGCGGGTCACCGCGGGCTCGCGTCGCGGCACACCGTGGGGATGGAGGAGCACATGAAGGCGCTGCTGGTGCTAGAGGACGGGTTCTCGCTCGAGGGAAAGGCGTTCGCGGGAAGCGGGGAGGCCTACGGAGAAGTAGTATTCAACACGAGCATGTCCGGGTATCAGGAGATCATCACCGATCCCTCCTACAAAGGGCAGATAGTCACCTTCACGTACCCTCTCATCGGGAACTACGGTGCCAATGAAGCGGATTCCGAGTCGGCGCGCCCCCAGGTTGAGGCAGTGATAATCCGCGAGTACAGCCGCTTTCCGAGCAACTGGAGAGCCACGCGCACCCTCGTCGATTACCTCGAGGCCAACGGGGTGCTTGGGATAGAAGATGTGGATACCCGGGCCCTCACGAGGCACGTCCGTGAGGCAGGGGCGATGCGCGGCGTGGTATCCACCATGGATCTCGACCGCGAGAGCTTGCTCCGCAAGGTTCGCTCATATCCCGGCCTCGTGGGACAGGACATGGTAAGACGGGTGACCTGTGCCCGCGAGTATACGTGGAACACCTCCGGGCGGTGGCGCGTGGTCGCCTTCGACTTCGGGATCAAGCGAAGCATTCTTCGGATGCTCGAGGAGGCGGGGTGCCAGGTGACGGTCGTGCCAGCCTACACCCCGGCCGAGGATGTCCTCGCGAGGAATCCGGACGGCATCTTCCTCTCGAACGGGCCCGGCGATCCCGCGGGCGTTCCAGGGGTTGCGGACGAGATCGCAAAGCTCGTGGGCCAGAAGCCGATATTCGGGATATGTCTCGGACACCAGATCCTCGGCCTCGCCCTGGGTCTTTCGACCTTCAAGCTGAAGTACGGTCACAGGGGCGCCAATCATCCTGTGAAGAACCTTCTCACGGGCAGGGTGGAGATCACATCCCAGAATCACGGTTTCTGTGTGCACGCCCCCGCTTCACCAGGAGCCATCCGCGTTACGCATATCAACCTCAACGACGGCACCATCGAAGGCATGGAAGCGCCCGGGCTCTCGTGCTTCTCAGTGCAGTATCACCCCGAAGCGTCTCCGGGACCTCATGACTCGCGCTACCTGTTTAGAAGGTTCGTTGATATGATGGACAGAACTCATGGCGGCAGATGTTGCAGCGGTTGCAGCGGTAGTGGTTGCGGCGGCGCGGTCGACCCGGCACAGAGCGAGGGCCGGGGAGTGGCGTAAGGGCGACCGTGCCTGCGAATCGACAGCCGGCGTGACAAGGAAGGGGGCGCGGTCATATGCCGAAGCGACAAGACCTCGAGAGCATCCTCATCATCGGGTCCGGCCCGATAATCATAGGGCAGGCGTGCGAGTTCGACTACTCCGGTTCGCAAGCGTGCAAGGCACTCAAAGAGGAAGGCTATCGCGTGATCCTCGTGAACAGCAACCCTGCCACGATCATGACCGATCCCGAGATGGCCGACAGGACCTACGTGGAGCCCCTCTGCACCGAAGTGCTCGAGCGGATCATCGAGCGCGAGCGACCCTCAGCGATCCTTCCCACGCTGGGCGGCCAGACAGGCCTGAACCTCGCCGTGGAGCTGCATAACCGCGGCATCCTCGAGAAGCACGGGGTCGAGCTCATCGGGGCCGGGTTCGAGGCGATTCAAAAGGCCGAGGACAGGGAACTCTTCAAGGCGGCCATGTCCCGCATCGGCCTGGACGTGCTGCGCAGCCGCCACGTCCGCTCGGTGGAGGCGGCCTTGGAGTTCGCGATGGCGGTCGGCTATCCCATCGTGGTCCGTCCGTCATTCACTCTCGGCGGGACGGGCGGTGGGGTGGCGCGCGACTCCAAGGAGCTCGCCGACATCGTGAGCATGGGCATCAGCCTTAGCCCCGTGCACGAAGTGCTGGTGGAGGAGTCTGCGATGGGCTGGAAGGAATACGAGCTCGAGGTCATGAGGGATGGCGCGGACAACGTGGTGATCGTTTGCTCCATCGAGAACCTCGACCCGATGGGCGTCCATACGGGTGACAGCATCACGGTGGCGCCCGCCCAGACGCTCACCGACGTGGAATACCAGGCAATGCGCAGCGCCGCCATCGCGGTGATGCGAGAGATAGGGGTCCAGACGGGCGGTTCCAACATTCAGTTCGCTGTGCGTCCCGAGGACGGGCGCATGGTGGTCGTGGAGATGAACCCGCGCGTGTCGAGGTCGTCCGCGCTCGCCTCGAAAGCCACGGGTTTTCCCATAGCCAAGATCGCCGCCAAGCTCGCCGTGGGCTACACCCTGGACGAACTCGTGAACGACATAACCCGCGAGACTCCCGCGTCCTTCGAGCCGGCCATAGATTACTGTGTCGTGAAGATCCCCCGCTGGGACTTCTCCAAGTTCCCCGGAGGCGACAGCACGCTCACGACGCAGATGAAGTCAGTCGGGGAGGTCATGGCCATCGGCCGGACGTTCAAGGAGGCCCTGCAGAAAGCCATCCGCTCGTTGGACCAGGGGGCGGCCGGGCTCGGCCTCAACGCGGCCGATGATCACGACGAGAGCGCGCAAGGCGGCGGCCTCGTCACGGGGACGGCGCCTGCGCCGTGCGCTGGCGCGCCCGCGCCATGCCTCGGTGCGCCCGGGGCACGTGACCGACGTGGCCGCGAGGCGGCTCTTAGCGAGCTTCGCTCAAGGCTCGCGACGTCGGGTCCTGACCGTATCTTCCAAGTGTACCGCGCTCTTCGAGCGGGAATGGACATCGAGGAGATCCACAGCCTGACGCGCATAGACAGGTGGTTCCTCTGGCATCTGAGAGAGGTGGCGGACGTAGAGGCGGAAATCAAGGCACGGATACGGGTTGGACCGTGCGCGGACGCGGAACACGACGGGGCGGGGGGGACGCGCGAACGGTGGGAAGGCAAGGCGGGCGATGGCAAGGCGGGCAAGGAAGGCCCACAGGCAGGCGAGGCTTGTGCCGACGCTTGTCCCGCGGGTGCGTTCGCCGCTCGAGTCCTAGACACCTTGGGCCCCGAGTTGATTCGCCGGGCGAAACGGTGCGGGTTCTCCGACCAGCAGCTCGCGCGCTTCACGGGAACCGGGGAGCTCGACGTGAGGCGCTACAGGCTCGAGCACGGAATCCGGCCTGTGTTCAAGCTGGTGGACACGTGCGCGGCCGAGTTCGAGGCACACACCCCGTACTACTACTCCACGTACGAAATGGAGGACGAGGCACGGCCGTCCGGCAGGCCAAAGGTCATGATCCTCGGCAGCGGGCCAAACAGGATAGGCCAAGGCATAGAGTTCGACTACTGCTGCGTGCAGGCGGCGTTCGCCCTCAAGGAGGAGGGCTACGAGGTGATCATGGTCAACTGCAACCCTGAGACCGTGAGCACCGACTACGACATCTCCGACAGGCTCTACTTCGAGCCGCTCACACTGGAGGACGTCCTGAACATCGCCGACGAGGAGCATCCTTGGGGGGTCATCGTGCAATTCGGCGGACAGACCCCGCTCAAGCTGGCGCTGGCGCTGGAGAGCGCGGGCCTCAAGATCCTCGGGACGTCGCCGCACAGCATCGACCTCGCCGAGGACCGAGAGAAGTTCTCAGAGCTCGCGGCGGAGCTCGGCCTCCGGCAGCCCCTCCACGGCACCGCGAGGACCTGCGAGGAAGCTCTGGCGGTTGCGCGGGGGCTGGGCTACCCCGTTCTGGTTCGCCCTTCCTACGTCCTTGGTGGTGCTGCGATGGAGATCGTCCACGATGACGCGTCCCTCAAGAGCTACGTCGCGCGCGCCATGGAGGTCGCTCCCGGACAGGTGATCCTGATAGACAGCTTCCTGGCCGGGGCCACTGAGGTCGACGTGGATGCGGTCTGCGACGGCGAGGCGGTCGTCATCGGAGGCGTGATGGAGCACATCGAGTACGCCGGCATCCACTCCGGAGACAGCGCATGCACCATCCCGCCGCTCGGGCTCTCACCTGCGTGCGTCGAGGAGATCAAGCAGCAAACGAGGTCTCTCGCGCGTGCCCTGGGCGTGGTGGGGCTTCTGAACGTTCAGTTCGCGGTGAAAGACGGGGCGGTCTACATCTTGGAGGCCAATCCCAGGGCGTCGCGCACCGTCCCGTTCGTCAGCAAGGCCGTGGGCGTGCCCCTCGCAAGGGTGGCGACCCGGGTGATGGTCGGGAGGACCCTCGGCGAGCTCGGCCTCGTCGCGGATCCGGCTCCCAGGCACGTGGCAGTCAAAGAGGCTGTGTTCCCGTTCGCCAAGTTTCCCGGGACCGACATCGTGCTCGGGCCCGAGATGCGGTCCACGGGTGAGGTGATGGGGATAGACGAGACCTTCGGCGTGGCCTTCGCCAAGGCGGAGCTGGCGGCGGGGACGCCGCTGCCCAAAGCGGGCACCGTGCTCGTGGTGGCCACCGAGCAGGAGAGGGCATCCGTGGTGCCTGTCGCCCGCGAGCTCGCGTCGCTCGGCTTCTTGCTGCTCTCGTACGGGCCGACTGCGGAGTACCTCAGGAACTCTGGGCTTGCGGTTCAGCTCGTGGAAAACATTCAAGGGGCGGCTGGCAGCGCCGAAGGGGCGGCCGCCGGCGCCGGAGGGGCGGCTCGGGTTGGAGACGCGTGCTGCCACTCCAAAGACATCGGCACAGTGGGCGAGGCGCAGCCCTCGAGCGGTCCGAAGGCCAACGGGACAGCGCCTAGTGGCGTGGCCGCCGCGATCGAGTGCATCAGGAGAGGACAGGTGAACCTTCTCATCAACACCCCGTCAGGGCGGGGGCCCTCGTGCGAGGATTACTATGTGAGGCTGGAGGCGCTGAGGCGCGGCGTGCCGGTCATCACCACCATCCGTGCGGCCGCTGCGGCCGTGGAGGGGATCAAGGCCCTGCGAAGTCAGCCCCTGCAGGCGAGGAGCCTTCAGGAACATCATGCAGCGAGTTAGCGGTTGCGGGCTGCAGTCGGCCGCCAGCGGCGCTCTAGGAAGAGCGGCAGCTGGCGGTTTGATGGAGCGGTCGGCGACGCTCGGTGGGAGATCGCGCTAAGGTGTGCATTGCCTCGCCCGGGAAAGACTGGTATAATCCAGGAGGTGGAACCCGCCCTACCTGCAACCATCATGACGCGCGACTTCGATGCGACGCCGTCAGCCGTCAGCCGTCAGCAGACAGCGGGCAGTCGACAGCAAGCCGACGTGAGGCAGCCGAGAGCTGGGAGCCGAGAGCGGGCGGCCGACGGCACGCTCGCTGCGGCTCGTGGCTTGCGGCCGGCAGGCGCCGAGCGCGTCCCGTGATGTGAGGTGCGTCCCATGAGTCGCCTGCCCCTTGTCGACCTTCACGTTCACTCCGCGCTCTCGGATGGCCACGGTTCCCTCGAAGACGTCAGTCGGCACGCCTGCGGGCGTGGACTCCTTGCGGTGGCCTTGACTGACCACTGCGATCCCATGGACCCGAGACGCGACTATGATTACGCCGGGCGGCTTCGGGCAATACTCGACGCCAAGCGAGCGGTAGAAAACGGCGCTGGCGGGCGGGATGAAACGCGCCATGTCTCCGCCGGGGGCTCGGACCGGCTTGGAGCCGGCGAGGCATGGGTCGCGAGGGCGGATGAAGAGGATGCCCGGGGAAGCGCCGCGCTCGTCCTGGTGGGCGTGGAGCGCGGCCCGTTCCCGGTTCCTGGCCTACCCGAGGAACTCGACATCGTGATAGGGAGCGTCCATTATCTCACGCGCGCAGTGGCCTCAGCGCGGCGTGGAGACCTTTTTAATGAGGAGTTCTGGGCCGCGTACCGCGAGGACGTCCTCAAACTGGCTTCGGATCCCCAAGTGGATGTGCTTGGCCACATCGCGGGGTACCTCCCCATGGAGCCCCTTCTCCATCCCGGGTCCACATTCGACGAGCGCAGGGCTATAGAGCGGGAGATCGCCGCGCGCTTCTTCGACCGGTCCTGGTACGAGGCTGTGTTCTCCCGGGCCGCGGCGAGCGGCAAGGCCGTGGAGCTGCACTGCGCAACTCGCACCCCGGCCCCTGACGCGGTCAAGCTCGGGCTTGGGCTCGGAGTGAAGTTCTCCATCGGCAGCGACGCGCATTCGCTCGACCGGGTCGGCGAAGTGTCGTGGGCGTTGGACCTCCTCGAATCCCTGGGCGCCACTGAAAACGACGTCTTCTTCCCGGAAAGCCTCAAGCATGCCCTTCGGGGCGCGGCGAACGACTGCAGCGGTCAATCTCCTCGTCCGCGCGGCGAAGCGCCTCGCTGATAGAGCAGTAGGTGGGGTATAAGTCCTCATACGTTCGGCAGAGCGGTCCGTCTGGCTCTACGCGACGGGCAATGCGCAAGGTCCGCGCCAGCGCGTCGTCGGCGTCCCGATACAGCCCGCATCCGATGCCGGCGATCAGCGCAGCCCCGAGCGCCGTAGCCTCCGTGACCTCGGGCACCTGGACTGGGAGCCCGAGGATGCTCGCTTTGATGCGGAGCCAAAGGGCGTTTCGCGCTCCACCGCCCGTGGCGATGACGCTCGACACCGGCACGCCGGTTGCCGTCTCCATGGCGCTGACTGCGGTCCTGAGCTCGAAACCGAGCCCTTCAAAGATTGCCCGAGCGAAGTCAGCCAGCGTCGCGGTCGGACGCAGCCGCGAGAAGGAGCCGGTCGCCCGTTCGTCGCGAGTCGGAGGCCCGCTTCCGAGAAGGCGCGGGACGAATATGACCCCGCCTGCGCCAGGCTTGGCGGTCCGGGCCAGGTCCATGACTTGCTCATACGACGGGGAGGGGCCGCAAAATTCGCGCATGAACCACTCCACCGCCCCGCCGGATGCAAGCAGGCCGCCCATGGCGTAGTGCATGTCCCTGACCACGTGGCTGCCGAACGAGAACCCATTCTCGCACACGGCCCGAAGGCGGAGGGCGGACACGTCCGGGCACGATGAGAGAATGCTCTCAGCCGTGCCGCAGGAGTCCAGGAGAACTCCGGGCCTCGTGGCGCCGACCGCGAGAGCCCCACACACGTGGTCGTGGCCCCCTATGAACACCGGCACGCCGGCCGGGAGGCCCGTGGCGAGGGCAGTCTCGCGGGTCACGAAGCCGGCGAAGGTGCCACTAGGGACGGCGCGCGGCAGTATCCGCGCGGGGATCCCCGCTGCTTCGGCCAGGTCGTACGACCAGTCCAGCCTCGTCTGGTCGAAGAGCAGGGTTCGCGAGGCCTGAGAGAAATCCACGACGTAGTCCGATGGTCGGGCGGAACCACCGGCGCCGCCGGGACCACTAGCACCGACGAGATCACCCGCACCGGCGACGGCGGGCTGGCCGCGGGCGCCGCCACCGCCGATGGTGGTGGCCAAGCTTCGCCTTCCACCGGTCAGCCTGAACGCCACGAAACTCGACACCGGCAGCCAGGCGTCTATGGCTTCCTTTAGACCGCTCACGTTCTCAAAGAGCCACAGGATTTTGAGGGCCGAGTATATGGACTTGACGGAAAGCCCTGTTATAGCGCGCGTGCGCTCCTGGCCGATCTCCCTGGCCCACCAGGCTGCCTGGGGCGCGGTGCGCGGATCGAACCATGCGATTACCGGGTAGAGCGGCCGGCCTTCGCGGTCCAGCGGGACGCCGGACTCGCCGACGCTCGCGACCGCGATGCCTACGATCTCAGGGATCTCGGGGCGCGTCGCGCGAGCGGAATGCGCAGGGCACGAAGACTCTGGCACCTCTGGCCCCGAGCCAGATTCGCGCAGAGGGACACCATCCCCACCGGCCGTGCCAGGCCCTCCGGCGACAGCGCGGGCGGACTCCGCCTGCGGGGCGACCCTCGCGGGCGCGCTACCATGATGAAGCATTTCAACCGCGCCACGCGTGACCGAGACGACCGTCTCCCAAATCGCGTCCGGATCCCACACGACCTGGCCAGGCCCATCGCCGGGCAGAGCAGGTGTGTCTGCGACGCACCTCGCTGCCTCCATGCCCGTCTCATCGAACACTACCGCCTTGATGTGGGTCGTTCCGACGTCGATGCCAAGGAGGTAGGGTTTACGATGGGGCTTGCCATGAGACTTGGTGCGGAGCCCGCGACGCACATCGTTACAGAGATCGCCGTTGATGGACACGATCATTCGCTCGTGGACCTCCTTGGTTCGGGCTTTGCCCCGGGTCCCGTGTGGGCGCGTCGTCGGAGTTGGTGGCGCGGTCCTCCGTTCATCAGGATGAGTGGCGCACTGCCCGAATCCACCGCAAACCTCACAGCGACTCCTGACAAACCAGTGAATTCGAGATCTCGCGTCGCTTCCCCTGCTTCATCTCACTCGATGGTCCGGATTGGCACCTTGAGGCTGAGATCACCAAGACGGGGGATGGCAGCGCAACTCCTGGCATGATACAATCAAACTGGGACCAGGCCGACGCCATACCACGAGGTTCGTCTGGAGGGGGAAGCGTGGCGAAACCGGATAAGGTACGGGAGGTCGCGGCGGACTATGTCTCGACCGTTGCGCCTTCTCTGCGCCTTACATACTCTGACTACTGCGAGATTCCACCTGGGCAGCAGCGGTACGAGCTGATCGGGGGTGCGCTCAGGGTGGTACCATCGCCGAGCGTGATTCATCAGGAGATCTCAAAGCGGCTCCACAGGGCCCTCGTGGAGTGGATAGAGGACCGCGGGCTCGGCAAAGTGTACTTTGCACCCCTTGATGTTGTTCTCAGCGAATATGACGTGGTGCAGCCAGATCTCCTTTATGTGTCGAACGACCGCATGGAAATCGTCAAAGAGGCAAACATCTTGGGCCCTCCCGACCTGGTGGTGGAGGTGCTCTCTCCTGGAACCGTCGAATGGGACCGCAAAATCAAACGCCAGACGTACGCGCGCTTCGGGATACGGGAGTTATGGCTGGCAGACCCCGAGAGCCGAAGCATTGAGGTTGAGACGCTCACAGATGGGGACCTGTCAACCTCGGGCGCGTACGGTCCTGGGTCGACGCTGAGAAGTCCTATCCTGCCTGGGTTTAGCCTGAGCGTAGACATTGTCTTCCCCTGACCCTCACCCCTCACTGCCGGCCTCAGGCAACCCGGCACGTGCCGCCCTTAGGGAACTCTGCAGGAAGAACTGACATCGTGTCGAAGTGTGCAACCGGCACACGTAGACACCGCGGGAGACAGCTCACCGCTGCTGGGTCGCCCATGCGTATTAATACCCGTTAATACCCGCTCGATGACCGCCGCAGTTGTAAACCCCTAGCATGATGCGCCAACGTAAGTGCTTTGGTCTTCTCGTGTCCGCACCAGTGACGTGCGACAGATCCGTAGCTAGAGCGCGCCAAGCGAGAAATGAGGTCGCGGCCGGCGCGCGAGCGGCGTCCGAAAGCGTAAAGCTCTCGTGGCATTATTCGGGGCACTTCCCGCAGGCAACTCCGAGGTTGATGCGACCGCCGCGCGCGCAGTTAGTGTGCGTGTCTGCACTCCATGCCATGTCCGGTCCGTGATGGCGGCGTGAGCTTGGCCAGTCCCGAGCTCAATCATGTACACGAATGTGCAAAGGGGGCACCCGGGTGAAGGGTATCGAGGAGTTTCGTGTCGCTCGCTATGAATTCATCTTGGAGGCCGTGGACAACCTCTTCCTGCCGCCCTACAAGGGGTCCACATTCAGGGGCGGCTTCGGGACGGCTTTCAGGAGGATTGCCTGCTCCGCAGGCAGAGCAGACTGCCGCGACTGCGTACTGAAAGGCCCTTGCCCATACGCGTACGTCTTTGAGACCATGCCGCCAGACGGGTCGGAAGCGCTGGCTAAGTTCGAGCACGTGCCCCATCCCTTCGTGCTCGAACCGCCCCTCACCGAAAAGCGTGAATTCGTGCCGGGTGACGAGCTTGCCGTAGGGCTAGTCCTCATCGGCCGGGCGGTAGAGTTCCTGCCGTACTTCATCGCTGCGTTCCAAGAATTCGGGAGGATGGGGATCGGGCGTGGCCGCGGGAGGTTCAACTTGAGGAGCGTCTATGCTTCGGTTGGGGCTTTCCGCGAACAATGGGAATCGCGTGGGGGTGAGCGTCGCACGAAGCCGGCCGGTGCAGAACAGTCCGGGGGAGAATTCCACTTAGGCCGCCTGGGCGATGGAGTGGGCATGGCCGGTGGCCTGACAGCAAATCCGTCGCCCGTCTCGCGGGCGGGTGACAGTTCTCGCCCACAATGTGGCACTGCGGATCGTTCGTCCCTGTCGACGACTTCCATCGCCCCGGCTGGGCGGGAAGCCCTTTCCAAGGGCCGCGGCGTTGCGGGCTCTTTGCTGGCTGTCCCCGCTCCTGTTGCCACCCATGGTATGGCTTCCACTCCGACCTCTGGCCCCGCCCCTGGTGCGAGGGATGGTGACAGCCGCGGTGCCCGCGCGCTCGTGTTCGATGGCAGGGAGAACAAGGTATACATGCAGGATGCGGTTGTCACATGGGACGACATGCTGGAGAGAGCAGGCAGAATCCTGGCGTGCCTTCGCCCGGCGGGTGGCCACGGCCCGGAAGGTGGGCGACCGTCGGCTGCGTGCGGACCCGCTGCCCTCTCTAGCTCCGCCTCCTCAGCCTCTTGCGACGCTCCTGGTCCTTCCCCCTGTTCCGTTTCCCTCGACTCGGGTAGCGCCTCGATCTCTCCCCACTCTGCGGGCCGCGTCGGCTGTGTCGGCTCCCCTCTCGTCCCACGAGTAACGGTGGCATTTCGTACCATGACCCGCCTCAAGTTCCGGGGCGGCCTCGGGGACCGACCTGAGTTCCACATTTTGGCCCGTAGCTTGCTCCGGAGGGTTTCGTCGCTTCTCTACTTCCATCATGGGACGCGGCTTGACATGGATTTCCGCGGGTTCATTTCCCAGGCGGAGATAGTTCGCCTTGCCGCCCTCAATACGCGGTGGGTGGACTGGGAGAGGTACTCGAGCCGCCAGGATACCCGGATGAAGTTGGGTGGACTTGTGGGCACCGCGACTTACGAGTTCCACGACGCCAGCCTG